>NZ_JACUTS010000024.1 GCF_014859695.1 Sulfurimonas sp.
GAGAAAATTAGAGGTATTTACGAACTTTTTTACAAAAGTGCGTAAGGTCAGTTATCTTATATATCTCGCCTCTTATGTTTTACTATCATATCTCAAACTTTACCTCTTTCTATACCCTCTGTTGCTTATCCCGCGTCCTGCGTAGTTTTTCTTAAAGCATGACTGACATATGCCGTATGGGGAGTTTGGCGGCAGCGGTGCGTTGCACATTCTGCACTTTGTGGCAAGCTGGCTCTGCTGAAGCGAGTTTTCTATAAACTTGTTTAAAACTCCCCTTGCAGCGCGTGCCCTCCCTGCATCTACAAAGTAGTCGCTAAATCTATAGCTGAGCCAGAGATAGAGCGAAATCTCCTTTACCATATCTTCGGCGCGTAGAAGCTCATCCGTTGTTAGCGCATAGCTTCCGCTTAAGGGAGGAGCAATGTAGGGAATAGGCATCTTCTTCTCAAGCGCTCCCAAATAACTCTCATATGCCGCAACGATATAGGGCGATTTTAGCGTAAGCGGCGCACATGCCAGATGGTACTTTGTTGCAATATCCAAATCATAGCTGTCCACCAAAACGGAAACTTCTAACATGTCATCTAGGTTTGTAGCGACAAAAGGACCGTCAAACTCCATATTTTTTGCAAAAAACTTTAGTATCTCATGAAGCGACTTCTCTTCTAGTATGCTTCCTACAAGCTTTATATGCTCAAGATTTGCCATCACTTTAAAAGGGATGGTTATCGGACTTGCCTCTTTATGAAAATTCTTCTTGATAATGTTTAAAACATCGCCGCTTAGAGCTCCGACATAGCCGTTTTCATGCAGACCAAATCTTCCTGCACGACCTGATATCTGATGAATCTCGCTTGGAAGCAGGCTTCTGTCGTTTACACCGTCAAACTTCTCGGCTTTTGAGAAGAGTATGGTTTTTATGGGCATATTTAGCCCCATTGCGATGGCGTCTGTGGCAACAAGTATCTGCGTCTCACCTGCACGGAATCTTCTTGCCTCTTCACGCCTTACCTCAGGGGAAAGATTGCCGTAAACAACGCTCACACTGAAATATTTGGAAAAAACCTGTTTGAGTTTGAGCACATCTTTTCTGCTAAAAGCGATGATCGCCGTGCTCGGCTCTACATCCTTTTCATGCGTAGGCTCATTCAAAAGTGTTAGCGGATTTTTTCTCTCAAACTCCACTATCTCAAGCTCCTCTCCTAGATACTCGGCAAGTGCGATAACCGCATCCTTCGCATTTGGCGAACCTGTCATGATAATCTCTTTTGCGGGTGCGCCGATAATGGCATTTGCCCATGCCCAGCCGCGGTCGCGGTCACCTAGCATCTGCACCTCATCGATAACGCATACATCCACATCCACATCAAAGTTTACCATCTCAATGGTTGAGCTTATATGCGAGGCATCTTCGCTTAGTATCTGCTCTTCGCCGGTTATCAAAGAGGCTTCAACTCCGCTCTCTCTTAGCTCCTCATACCCCTCAAGCGCTAGAAGTCTAAGCGGTGCCAGATAGTAGCCCGTATCGGCATTTTTGAGTTTTTGCATCGCCTGATAGGTCTTTCCGCTGTTTGTCGGTCCTATGTGAAGAGTGAGCTTTCTTCTCATGTCACGTGCAAGCGGAAAAAGGTTTTTAAACTCTCTTATGGTGCGTGCCAATAGCTCATATCTCTGCTTTTTAAGTATCTCGTCATGTATATTGTGGACAAATCGTCTCACGCTCTTTCGCGCGATTTTTGGCGAGATGTCAAGAGATGAGGGCAGCAGTTCTAAAAGTACCGCATAGACTTTGGCATGAAGAGCCTCTTTGCTTAAATGAAGCAGCGCAGCATACGAGCCACACTCCTCTACAAGAGTCTGCAAATCTATTAAAAACTGCTCTTCATGCTCTCTTTTTGACTCATTTACAGCCTCACTAAAATCAAGCTCGTTTGCTTCCCAGATATCCTCCAAAAGAGAGTTTAGCTCTACATGCAGCTCTAAGATGTACTCTTGAGAAATCTCGGCATAAGGAAGTTTTATACTCTCTCTCATTCTTACCAAAAGCTCTTCGTCATGAAGCTCTATCTCCACATCTCCGAGCTCGCCGGCGATAATACTAGACAAAATCCCCTCTTTTAAAAGCGGGTAGGAGACCTTTGTCTTTGGCGGAGTTGCGCGGAGTGCGCCCGCTATCTCTTTTTGAGTCAGGTAGGGATGCGGCTCTTTGAGGTTTTTTATAAAAGAGTCAATCTCCTTTTGTTTTTTGAGAGTGACGCGCTTTTTTTCTTCTAAAATATCCTCTATCAGCTGCGCTTCGTCACACTCTTGGAGATACTCATACTCATAAATTTTTGTGTTAAGCGTGAGTATCTTGTGAAAACTCTGCCCATACAGAACATAGTGAAGCGAAGCGTTAAACTCCAAAGAGTCGTCAATGTCAAAAACCCCGTCAACCCTCTTCTCAACTCTCTCTTTTTTGAGGTTGTATCTGATGTGTCGGAGTTTTGACTCCATCTTCTCAATGGTAATCTTTTTGCTTCTGACATCCGAAAAAGCCTCATGTAAAAGAGTTGCCTCTTCATGCGTGACATCAAGTTCGCCCATAAGAGCATCTATCTTATCATCCCTATCAAGATTTGGCTCTTTTGGGGTAGTTGATTTATAAACCTTGCCCTCGTTTGCAAAAAAGTTTAAAATGTCAGAGCGAAAATCTCCATTTCCCTCGCTCCATAGCATTCTTGAGAGCTTCACAAGCATATCTTTACTCTGGTCGATATCATAGATTCCAAGTGTGTTAAACATCTCGCTTAACGTATGTGAACTTACTCTTGCAACTCCGACATCAAAGGGGTCATCATCAAAATATTTTCTAATTTTTTGGTTTATTTTTGCGTTTTTCTTATTTTTCTTTGCCATATATTATTGTAGCCAAAAGCTTTTAATAATAGAGGAGAAATTTTATATTATGCACTATAGCCGGTAGTGCATAATAGTTTTGATTCTACGATTTTTGCAAATCAGTCTCTTTGGTAAATTTAAGATAGAGCAGAGGCAATACGATAAGCGTTAAGAGTGTAGAACTTATCAAGCCGTTAATGACGACAATAGCTAGTGGTTTTTGTATCTCTGAACCGGGACCTGTGGCAAACAACATAGGAAGCAGACCCAATGCGGCGATGGAAGCCGTCATAAGAACGGGACGAAACCGCTTCATGGAACCCTCTTTTACCGCGTTAAGAACAGAATATCCCTCTTTAACCAAATAGTTAAAATAGTTTACAAGCACGACACCGTTTAATACGGCAATACCCAAAAGCGCAATAAATCCGACCGATGCAGGTACTGAAATATACTCTCCGCTAAAGTACAACCCTGCAAATCCGCCTATAAGAGCCAGTGGTACATTTATCATAACAAGTACGGCTTGAGTTATAGAGTTAAATGAAACAAAGAGCAAAATAAATATTAAAAAAAGTGCTATCGGTACGATGATGGCAAGTTTTGCGGCCGCTCTTTGTTGGTTTTCAAATTCACCTCCGTAAGCTACATAATAACCTGCAGGCATTTTGATATTTTGCTCGATTTGCGCTTTTGCTTCTTCTACAAAACCTACCAGATCACGACCCTCGACATTACTTTGGACTACGGTTTTTCTGTATCCGTTTTCATGCTCTATCTGTACGGGTCCCGTTGTATTTCTAAAAGTTACTAAGCTAGAGAGCGGAATACTTTTTCCATCTTCTAAAATGTAGTAGAGTTTTTTTAACCCATCTAGTGACTTATACATGCTCTCTTCGCCTTTTACCATCATGCTGATACGGCGCATACCCTCTTGAACTATACCGACTTGAACTCCCGTTACCATTACTTTCATAAAGTTTGCTATCTCAAGTTCGTTTACTCCATAGTAACCGAGTGCTTGCTGATTGAACTCCAGTTCAAAGTACTCGACTCCTTCGTTGCTCTTTTTATAGACATCACTGCTTCCTTTGATGGTCTCTAAGAGAGGTTTAATCTCGGAGGCTATGCGTTCAAGTTCGCTATGATCGTCTCCAAAGATATCTATTGCCAAATCACCGCGCACTCCAGTTAGCATCTCCGATACTCTCATCTCAATTGGTTGGGTAAAAACATACTCCACTCCCACCATCTCATCAAGAGATTTTCTTATCTCATTTTTTACCCACTCTTTTGATGGCTCGCGCCACTCATCTTGTGGTTTGAGAATAAAAAAAGTGTCTGTATCGTTTAGACTCATTGGATCAAGTCCAAGTTCATCAGTTCCGGTGCGTGCAACAATTGATGAAATCTCAGGTACATCACTCATCAGCTTTGTCTGAATCTTTTTGTTTAGTTCTATGCTCTCTTCAAGACTTATGGACGGTAGAGACTCTATCATGGCAATCATAGTTCCCTCATCCATCGTCGGCATAAAAGCTTTACCTGTTTTTGAAGCAAGATATAAAGAGCCTGCGAACAGCAATACTACCGTTACAAATACTGCGGTAGAGTGTTTTATAGAAAAATCAAGAGAGGGTTTATACAACTTTAATAGAGTCTTGATTAACCAAGACTCTTTATCTGGACGGATTTTTAATATAAATGAACTAAGAGCCGGTATAAGCGTCAAAGCTAAAATCAAAGAGCTAAATAACGCGAATACTATACTAAGAGCAACCGGTTTAAAGAGTTTTCCCTCTAGTCCCTCAAGAGTAAGCAGAGGCATAAAAACTATAATGATTATGAGCACTCCCGTCACTATCGAAGGTGCCATCTCAACTGCAGCAGTGTAGATAATATGAAGCTTGCTGCTATTTTTATACTTTTCATCTCCAAGCTTTGCGGTTATATGTTCAACCATAACCACCGCAGAGTCCACAAGTATGCCGACTGCTATCGCCAATCCTCCCAAACTCATAAGATTAGCACTGAGTCCAAAATAATCCATCGCAATAAAACTCATAAGAAGTGCGAACGGCAGAATAATAGCAACACTAAGAGCGGAGGCAAAATTTCCAAGAAGAAGCAACAGTACGATAACAATTAAGATAACGGCTTCTAAGAGTGTTTTCTTTACGCTGTCCGTTGCCAAATCAACTAGCTGTGAACGATCATAAAATATATCTATTTTTGTATCTTGTGGGAGCGATGCTTCCATTTCGCTAAGTTTTGACTTTACCTCTTTTAAAACTTTTTGGGTATTTGCGCCTTTTAGTCCTAAAACAATTCCTTGAACAACTTCTCCGCCTCCATTTTTAGTAGAGAAACCTGCACGGGTCAAATATCCTACATGTACATCTGCAACATCATCTATCGTTATTACTTTTCCATCAATTTGGGCAACACTTAGTTTGCGAATATCAAATATATCGTTAATTCGCCCGACACTTCGAACTAGAACACTGTTTACTCCCTGAGTCACTCTTCCTGCACCGTCGTTCAGATTGTTTTTCTCAAGTGTTGTTATTATCTGCTCTAAGTTTATGCCGTAAGTGCGCATTGCATCAAACTTTGGCGTTATCTCATAAGTTTTTACCTTTCCGCCAAGGGCATTTACCTCTGCCACACCGCTAACTGAACGGATTTTCGGTGAAACCACCCAGTCAAGAAGTGAGCGTTTTTCCGTTAGGTTAAGGTTTTTAGACTCTATGGTAAACATCAATATCTCACTAAGAGGCGTACTTATCGGCGCTAATCCCCCTTCCATATTTGCAGGCAGTTCATCCATAATGGAGTTTAGACGCTCGCTTACCTGCTGCCGCGCCCAGTATATGTCCGTTCCCTCTTCAAAGTCTATTGCAATATCACAAATACCGTATTTTGATGTTGAGCGCATCATGGTTTGATGAGGAATGCCCAGCATACCCATCTCTAGCGGAATAACTATGCGTGATTCTATCTCATCAGGTGTCATACCGCTTGACTTCATAATAATTTTGACCTGTGTAGGCGAAATATCCGGAAAAGCGTCAACAGGAAGATTGTTGTATGACTTTATACCAAATCCTAAAACCATAAGAGCCAACAGAGATACAAATAGCCTCTGAGAAAGTACAAAAGAGATAATATGGCTCATTATTTCTCCTCATTGAGTCTATTTTGCAATATACTCGTTGCAGTTACGGCAATTGGCTCTTTTAGCTCCTCTTTATACTCCAAATAACAAACTTCACGATTCTCGGCAAGCACATCTACCCTCAGAGCGCTATATGTTTGACCTTTTTTGATAAATACAATACTCTCGTTATCTTGCCTGATAAGAGCTTTTTTATCAATCACAAAAGCGTGTTTTGCAACACTAAGCTCAACTTTTGTTCTAAGCCCCGCTACAAGATTTGCCTCTTTTGGCAGAGAAAAACGGACATACCTTGTTTGATTAACAGAGTGCATAGTAGGAGAGATGAGCACTATCTTTGATTTTATCTCATCTGCACCGACTCTTAAGATTACATCTTGCAAAGGTTGCAGAGTTTTTGCAACTGCTTGAGGAATATCTGCCTCTAACCAATTCTCCCCATCCGTTTTAATAACAAAAAGAGCACTTGAGGGAGAGATATTTTTACCCACTTGGATATCCGTTTGTAAAACTACCCCTTTTACCCAAGAGCGAAGTTCTATATTTGAAAATATAACAAGCTCTTTGAAGAGTTTTTGCATCATATCTTGTGTTGCTCCATAAGATTGAAGCAGCGCTTTTGCGGCTTGAAGTTTTATAGTATCTCTTTGCATCTCTTCATCTGCTATAAAACACTCTTTTTGAGCAATTATCTCCTCTTTGCAGAGTTGTGCTTTACGATTTGCTTCATTTTTACTGTATGAGAGTTCTATCCAACTGTTAATTGCCTCTTTTTGCGCTTCTATCCATTGCTCTGAACTCAAAATTGCAAGAACCTCACCCTTCTCAACATGCTCAAACTCTGTTTTGTGCACTTGCACTACTTGCGCTTCATAGGGCACAGAGATGGTATGTAGAAGCTTTGGCGGAGTAGTAACCTGCATCATGTAAGCATCAAGAGGTACATGTGTAACCTCTTTTGCTTTAGCGCTCTGAATCTGCCAGCTTTTTTCCTCTTGTGGTGTAAACGTAATATTTGCCATAAGCGAAAGTGCAAATATCATCTGCGCAATAATGATTTTTTTCATAATTTTTCCTTTGTTTGTAAAACGCTATAGAGTTCAAATAGTGTTTCATAATATTTTTTATAATGTTCAATCAGCTCTTTTTTAAGACCAAAAAGTTCTCTTTGGCTCAAAAGATACTCAATTACGGAAGACTCTCCCAAATCATAAGCACTCTCTACAAGCGGCATTAGTTCATTTTCATACTTCTGCATCATGGCTTGATATGCATTTATATTCTCAAAATTTTGTGACAACTCTTTTTTAAGCGCCTCTGAATGGGAACTCTTTTGAAGCTTTACTCCCTCTTTTTCGTGTATAAGTGCACTTTTCTTATGCAGAGCCGCCGCGCGATTATCTTCATTAAAAGATGTTGTAAAATTAAGCGGCATGGAGAGTGAGAAGACAAATCTATCGGTATCAAGCTCATTTTGATAGGCTGCTCCAAGAGTAAACGAATCAAAAGAGACGTTATATCTCTCAAAATCACTCTGGTATGTTAAGATTTTTTTATCGAGCGATTGCTCTTTGAGCGTCTTGTTTTCATAATCAAACTCTAGCTCTTTTATAATGGGTGTGGTGTCTTTGCAAGAGAGTTCTTCTTCTCTTAGAGATGGCAAAAGAGTTTTGGACTCCAGATTCTCACGAGAGATATTTACTTTATTTTCATAAAGCTTATACTCGGCTTTAATCCTATCTAGCTCTATTTGAAGCGCTAAAAGATCTTTTTTAGAGATTTCGCCATACTCATAGGCTCTCTTTTTTTTCTTATAAAACTCTTCAAAAGCCAAAAAAGAGTCTCTGTACTGCAGAGTGCTCTTTTGATTTAAGCAGTTAACGTGATAAAGAAGCTTTACATCTTGGCGCAAAAGAAAAAAATTATGCTCTAGCTCTAAAATCTCTGATTCGTTTTGATATTTAAGAGATTGCATTGCAGCTTTTTTTACATTCGGGTGCATTATATTTTGCTCTACTCCGACGCTGTACTCGTAACCCGATTTGTCCAAATCAGGCTTTGCATAAGCCCCCTCTGCCGAAAACTCAAGCGGTTCATTAAGTCCGGCGGCTCTGCTTTGTGAAGAGTGAGCACCTTTGAGCGCCTCTATTGATTTTGCCAAAGGATGCTCATTTTGCACCTTTAGCAAGATTTCATCTAAAGTAATTGCCGAGGCATTTAAAGAAAAAACAGCTATTAAAAGAGAGGATATTATTTTCACTTATGCTCCTTTTGTATCAGCGTACCATCAAGTGCATTAATAACAAGAGCGTACTCCTCTGTAGAGGCTTTATAGATTAAATATCTGCCCGATATCGTTAGTTCCATACTTTGCATCTCCTGTTGTGTCGACTCTTTTATAATAACTCTTGCTTCTTCTTTGTCTATGTTGGCGAGCTGATTCATTCTTGTTTTTTGCGGGTATTTAAGTTTAAAAATCTGCTTGTCTGCTCTGTCAAAATAAAGAGTATCTGAAACACTCATCTTCTGACCCGAAGCAAAGAGAACAAACGGCATAATCCATAATATAAAAATTTTCATAATTATCCTTTTTTTGTGCATTAGAATATGCTTATATACTTCAAGCTTATAGGCTTTAGTAGTTAAAAAAAAAGGTTATGCTATAGGGGGTTTGAAGAAATTAAAGTAGTCCAAGGATAAAAACATTTTATTGTATTTAAAAAGGTTGTCTTTTTTTTGGGCAACCGGAATATCGGCTGTTCTTTCTACAAAGAGAGAGACCGAGTGATACTCTATATGAACCTCGCATAAAGTATCACTTGTTTTAGCCAGTGCATTGTCTGGAGCTTCATGAAGATAACTGCTTACATAGTAGTGATCATCCTCTAAGTGAGCAAAAGTGTAGTCATGCACTACAGAGAAACTTATTGTAGCCAGAAGTAAAAATAGCCATATTTTTTTAAAATTCATAATCGAATTCTATTAAAAAATAGTTAATGAACTTCCTCAAAAAGCGTTGAAACAGACTGTTTGTTTTTGAAAATTTAAGGCTTTTTAAACCTCAACACAAACCTTTTAAAATAACTCTGTTATGTTATACTGCCACATATTAAAAATGGAGTGTACCGCTATGAAACAAATTTTACTAGCACTGTTTGTGCTTATTTTTACATCAGGATGCGTGGATAAAAAGAGAGTTTTAAATATCCAAAACGAAGGACTCTGCACGGCTACCGTTGCAACGCTTTATCTAAATGAGATTGAAGTAAAAAACGGCGATGAGTCGTTTCACATAACCAAAGAGGAGATTAGAGACGCTCTTGCAAAATCACTTAAAGATACAGGGTGTTTTAGAATCTCTATGGATGTAAGAGACAAAGAGTCGCTAAATGTGGAGAGTGAATATCTGCTTGATACGAAGGCGAATCTCTTTAGAGAAAAAGAGACCTCAGAGAAAAACATCTTTAAAGACGAAGAGAGAGAACTGCTCCAACTTATAATCTCTCTTCATGCGCACAACAAAACAAAAGAGTTAACCGCTACGACAAAGAGTGAGCTTACCATCAACAGATCAAAGATTTTAGGCTTTACTATAACGCAAGAGCAGGAGAGCGACAAAAAAACGGTTCTTACAAATGCGACAAATAAGATCTCTATTTTACTAAAAGAGGCTTTTAGCGGACTCTAATAAAACAGGGTGCTTACAAAATTAAATATAGAAGGACAACAAAGATGATCACAAAAGAGAAATTCTCCATACTGCCCATATCCTCCCTCTTTTTTGCAATAGGGTTTTTGGCTATCGGGTACGGGATGATTTTAACTTTTATCGGTGTTCATCTTAAAGAGACGGGCTCAAGCAATATCGCCATCGGTCTCATAAACGCATCCTTTTTTCTAGGTGCCATAGGCGCTTCTATCTTTAGCCAAAAGATAATACAGAGTGTCGGACACATAAGAAGTTTTGCCACATTTGCTTCCATAATGATTATAGGTTTTTTAGGACATAGTCTCTACTTTAACGAGCTGTTTTGGGCGATTTTAAGACTGCTCTCCGGATTTGCATACTATGGATTGCTTATCATCTTGGAGAGCTGGCTCAACGAAAAAAGCTCGTCAACGCACAGAGGAAAGATTTTAGCCATATACACAATCATCTTCTATCTCTCAACGGCAATCGGTCAGCTTCTGCTAAATATCGGCGACCAAAGCGGCTCTATCTTTTTTGTTATCGGTTCGATTTTGGTTCTTTTCTCGGTAATCTTCATCTCTATGACAAAGATAAAAGAGCCAATTTTAGAGCCTTTTGAGAGATACAGCCTACCTAAGATATTTAGCATTGCCCCATTAGCGCTTGCAAGCAGTTTCATAGGAGGCTTTTTTGTCGGCGGTTTTTTTACAATGATACCCGTTTTTATAGTGGAGACATTTGGCTCCATCCAGACGGTCTCCATCTTTATGACTATAACCATCATAGGCGCTCTGCTCTCTCAGTGGCCCATAGGAATCCTCTCCGATAGACTCGGGAGAAGAAAGATGATTGCATTTAGCAGTTTTTTCATCACGCTTGTATCTATCGGTTTTTTACTCTCTGTGTACGAGGAGAGCTACTTCTATTTTTTAGGAGCGCTTCTTGGAGTCGGCATCTTCTGCCTCTACCCCTTGGCGGTAGCAAGAGCAAATGATGTCGTAGAGGAGAGCAAGAATATTATGGAGATAAGCAGAACCCTGCTCTTTGCTTATGGTCTAGGCTCTTTTGCGGCACCGCTTATCATAGGAGTAGGAACCTATTTCTTTCATGATTTTATATTTATCTCTTTTTTAACTCTAAGTCTTTTCCTTGGCTTCTACTCACTCTCAAGAGAGAGAGTGGCTGATGAGAACATGAGCGTTTTTGTCAATATTCCAACTATCTCAGGTGCGGAGTTTCCTGCGCTTGACCCAAGAGGAGAGAGC
Source organism: Sulfurimonas sp. (assembly GCF_014859695.1). Classification (GTDB taxonomy): domain Bacteria; phylum Campylobacterota; class Campylobacteria; order Campylobacterales; family Sulfurimonadaceae; genus Sulfurimonas. The sequence continues at coordinate 11,015 of NZ_JACUTS010000024.1, forward strand.
GCTTAGCTTCTCTCTTTTGTCATAAAGATAAGCACCGAGAGAGACAAGATAAAAAGGGATGTCCCGATCATCAGATAGAGTGCGTTTAACATCTTGTCGTGATTCTCTATAGCGATTTTAAAAACGACCATAAGCGTCTCTATAGAGAGAGCTATAAGAATAGTTACTAGAAATTTTGTAAGCGTTCTTATCTCAATCTTTGCATTTTTTATATAACTCTTGAAGTAAACCTCCTGCTCCAAGATGGTTTTAGAGAGGTCAAAAATAGCAAGTCCCAGAGTCGCTGCGATGATAGGTTTGAAAATAGTATCGATGCTCAGTTTTGATGCCATAAGATTTGTAAGAAAGTCGCTGCCTGCATAAAATATAGCCGCACCCGAGAGAAACATCATAAAATATCCCGCAAAAATATAGAAGAGTTTGGTTACATTGCTAAAGAATTTATCCTTCTCTATAAGCCCGAGTCTCTCTAGAATTATCTCAAGCCTTAAATCCATAAAGACGATGCTAGAACCCTCTTTTTTAGAAACTGTTATGCAGATATTTGATGTTGCCGAGCTTTGATAGGGTTGTGCAAAAGCAAAATCGTTCTCTTTTATCTCCAGCCTCTCAAGCAGATAACTTCTATCTTTATCTCTTTCGCTCTCATCTACTCTGTATTTAAAGATATTTGCCGATGTCTGTTTTTTTGTATTGCTGTTTAGAACATATACAAGCTCCAGCGATGGAAAAGTACTAAATAGAATCTTAAAATTGTTCTCTTCATGAGCGCAAAGAGGTGCGAGATTTTCTATGCTCTCCTCTATAAATGCCTCTATTTTCTTCCTGTTTTGTGCATATATCTCCATATACTCTTTCATGCTAAAGCCTCCCTATTTGACTTACTTATTATAACCCTCTCAAGAGTTTAGAGATTATCTTTAGTGCTTAAATAATCATCAATTTATGCTAATATATATACGATTTTGATAAAAAGGGTTTTTTATGAAATATATACGATTTTTTAGTGAGCTGAATATTAACGACATTGCAATAGTCGGCGGCAAAAACGCCTCCCTTGGGGAGATGTACCAGAAGCTGACCCCAAAAGGGGTGAGTATCCCAAACGGTTTTGCAACTACGAGTGATGCCTACTGGCTTCTTTTAGAAGAAAACGGTATAAAAGATAAGATAGCTTCCATCTTGAGCGATTTGGACATACAAGACACAAACAATCTTCAAGAGCGCGGGCTTAAAGTACGCAATCTCATTCTAAACTCACACCTTCCAAAAGCCCTTATTAAAGAGCTCAAAGAGGCGTATAAGATTCTCTCAAACGAGTACAAAAAAGATACCGTAGATGTAGCTGTTCGCTCCTCAGGAACGGCGGAAGATCTTCCGGACGCCTCTTTTGCAGGGCAGCAGGAGACCTTTTTAAATGTCGGCACACAAGAGGAACTTTTAGATAGTGTCTTAAGATGTTTCGCTTCACTCTTTACAGACCGTGCCATCAGCTACCGCACAAGTCGTGGATTTAGCCACTTCAAAGTCGCTCTCTCAGTAGGTGTGCAGAAGATGGTGAGAAGCGACATCTCATCAAGCGGAATTATGTTTACCATTGACACGGAGAGCGGTTCTGAGAATCTTATACTCATAAACTCCATCTGGGGTTTGGGCGAAAATGTGGTGAGCGGACGCGTCAATGCAGATGAATTTTTTATCTTTAAACCTACGCTCAAAGAGGGCAAAAGAACCATACTCAAACGCTCTTTGGGAAGCAAAAGAGAGAAGATGCTCTACAGTGAAAAATCCCGCACTATAAATATTGCAACCACAAAAGAGGAGCAGAACAGCTTCTCAATAACAGATGATGAGGTCATGGAGCTCGCACGTGAAGCGCTTATTATCGAGGAGCATTACGGCCGTCCAATGGATATTGAGTGGGCAAAAGATGGAGATGATGGCAAAATCTACATCGTTCAGGCAAGACCTGAGACCGTAAAAAACAGAGAGAACAAGAGCCTTACAAACGAGCGCTACTCGCTTGATGGAGTAAAAGAGGCAAAAATTTTAACATCGGGACGAGCGGTAGGAGATAAAATAGGAAGCGGAAGAGTAACTGTCATAAATGACACGACTGAGTTTGAACGCTTTAGTGAGGGCGATATCTTAGTTGCTGACTCTACAAACCCAGACTGGGAACCCATCATGAAAAAAGCTTCTGCGGTCATTACTAACCGCGGAAGCCGAACATGTCATGCGGCAATCGTAGCAAGAGAGATAGGAGTTCCTGCCGTTGTCGGATGCACCAATGCCACAAATATACTGCATGACGCTCAGATAGTAACAGTTAGCTGTGCGCAGGGAGACGAGGGTTATGTTTATGAGGGGGAAGTTCCTTTTAGCGTCAAAACCGTAGATATGAAAGAGCTCAAACAGACTAAAACAAAGATATTTGTCAATGTAGGAAATCCCGCGGAGGCTTTTCATTTTGCAAAACTGCCAAACGACGGTGTAGGGCTTGCTAGAATGGAGTTTATTATGAACAACTCCATCGCCGCTCATCCGATGGCACTTGTTGATATGCACAAAAGCAAAAGCGTCAAAGATGAAGAGAAGATACGCTCCTTTATGACTCCGTGCCGTGACACAAAAGAGTTCTTCTTGCAAAAACTGAGCGAAGGCATAGGGATGATTGCTGCGGCTTTTTACCCAAAACCGGTCATTATCAGAACAAGTGATTTTAAAAGCAACGAGTACCGCAATATGCTCGGCGGACTTCTTTATGAAGCAGAGGAGGAGAACCCTATGATAGGCTTTAGGGGTGCCAGCCGCTACTACGACGAGAGTTACCGCGAAGCTTTTGAGTGGGAGTGCGAGGCGCTAAAACGTGCGAGAGAGGAGATGGGGCTTAGCAACATCAAAATAATGATCCCATTTGTCCGCACGCCTGATGAGGGAAAAAAAGTTATAGAGATTATGCAGAGGCAAGGGCTTACGCAAGGCAGAGATGGACTTGAAATCTATGCCATGTGTGAAATCCCCGCAAATGTAATATTAGCCGACAAATTTTTAGAACTGTTTGACGGCTACTCAATCGGCTCAAACGACCTGACACAACTCACCCTCGGAGTTGACAGAGAGAGCGCAAAAATCGCCCATATATTTGATGAGAGAAATGAAGCGGTTAAGAGAATGCTGCAGATGGCGATAAAAGCATGTAAAGAGAGAGGCAAATATATAGGCATCTGCGGTCAAGCGCCATCAGACTATCCAGAGATTACTGAGTTCTTGGTACAAGAGGGGATAGACTCAATCTCACTAAACCCGGACTCACTCTTTAAGATGCGCCTAATTGTGAGTGATTTGGAAGAGAAACTCTCTTGAACACAATAAAGCTAATGTTTTATAAATTTCTGTCGGCTTTAACTCCGTCGTTGAGAATAAATCCCATGAATTCAAGCTTCTTCTAGTACAGAAAAAATCTAAGCACACTTAAAAAAAGAAGATAGCCCAAGAGAAAGAGAAATACATACTTCTCTTGGCTTAGCGCGGCTTCAATGGAGCGAAAGACAGCTTCTAATGCTCGGCTAAAATCCCATCTTTGCTTTTGGATATTCCTTGATTTTTTAAGTTCTTGTCGCGGTAAATAAAAGAGTGCGAGCATATCTCCTTGCGGCATCAAAGGAATCTCAATTTTTTGCTTTTTCAAAAAAATATATATGCCCAGTGCCATGAAAAAAGGAAGCACTTGCATCCACCTAAACCCTCCTGCAGATTCTAATATCCAAGGGAGCGCTAAGCTTCCAAGAAATAATCCAAATATAGGGAGCAAAGGCGATAAAGGGGAAGAGACTTTTTGAATCTCTCTGCTAAGGGAGAGAAACTTCAACATCAACAAGGCTGTAACAACCGCACCTAAACTCAACAAAGCAAGCAAGACAGAAGAGTCTACTCCGCTTTTGAGCATCTCTTTTGCAATGGCTCCGCTTGTAAAGGGTAAGCCTATCAAGCTTAGAGCAAAAAAAGCAAAAAGAAGCACTTTTCTGAGGTCCAGTCCATATTTATTAATCTCTGAACTCAGCAAAAAAAGTGCTGACTTATTGAGTGCATGGTGCGCACTAAACGATAAGATAGCATAGAGTAGAAGCTCACTTTTTTGGGTATCTAAAAGCACCAGACCGAACAAGACAACTACATAGCCCATTTGTGAGATACTTGAATATGCTAAAAGAGATTTGAGCTTGTTTTGCGTAAGTCCATAGAGCCCGCCATAAATCGCTAAAACACCCAATACTATCAAGCTATATCCTGCAATTTCACTTGAAGCTACACCAAAAGGCATAAAACGAATCCAGCCCAATACGCCTGCTTTGAGCATAACGCCAGATAGCACGGCACTAGCGCTCGCAGGTGCACTAGCATGTGCCAGAGGCAGCCATGAATGAAGAAAAAATACCCCTATTTTTATCCCAAAAGCAAGAAGCACAAGAATCAAAGTAGCTAAAGAATCCGAACAGGTAATTTGCTCAAACTGAGTACCTCCACATTGAGACACAAGAGAGACTATCGCGATAAAAAGAAGGACTTCGCCCACGATAACGTATTTTATATAAACAAAAGCAGCCTCCTTTGCCTCTTTTGTTTTCTCGTGAATGATAAGCCCAAAAGCCCCAAAACTCATCAAACTAAAGAAAAGATAAAATCCCAAAACATCCGAAACAAAACAGAGTCCAAAATTTCCAAGAAAAGTTATAAAAAACCAAAACCAAAAAGATCTCTCTCTCTTTGAAATAGTATGTACCGCGTAAAGAGCACTCATTAACCATACAAAGCTTGTGAAAAGCAAAAATACTTTGGCTATAAGATCAACATGAAAACTGATTCCAAATAAAAACCAATCTATGTTAAAAAGAGAGCCAATAGGAACAAATAAGGAAAAAAGCATTGCGCCACATAAGAGCAATAGAGTCGCAATCATTGTGAATACTCCAAATAAACAAGCTGTTTTACCCACTCCAGCGCACTCAAATCACTCATAGCAAACACTCCAAGAAGCAAAGAGAGCAAGGCGGTAGCTAGAAGAGGGAAGATTAGTAGAGGATCTGCCTCTAAAGAAAACTTCTTAGCTGATATCTGCTTTTCATACAGGGGTGCTCTAAACCATATCCTATAGAGAATCGGTAAGAAATAGGCACTATTTAAAAGCGCTGAGAGTCCAATTACGCCAACTACCAACCACAAACCGTTTTCAAGAGCACCAAGCCCCAAATACCATTTACTTACAAATCCTGCCAAAGGGGGAATACCTATCATTCCGAGTGCAGCCAAAGTAAAACTCAGCGATGCAAGGGGCATTGTTTTACCTAGCCCATCCATCTGATCAATTTTGGTAATTTTATATGTCGAGCTAAAAGCACCGGCGCAAAAAAAGAGTGTGATCTTCATTACCCCTTGATGCACCAAATGCACCAAACCTCCAATGGTACCAAGTGGTCCAAAAAGAGAGATTCCCAATAGGATATAAGAGACCTGAGAAATAGTTGAGTACGCAAGGCGTTTCTTGAGATCTTCTTGAAAAAGAGCCTTGAGGCTTCCATACAAAATGGTCATGATTGCAACAAACATCAAAATATATAAGATTCCAAGCATAGAAGCAAACTCTATCCCATAAACCTCATACACAATACGCACAATACCAAATGCACCTGCTTTTACAACTGCTACAGCATGCAAAAGTGCAGAGACGGGAGCAGGAGCCGCCATAGCTTTTGGAAGCCACCCGTGCAGAGGAACGATAGCAGCTTTGACCCCAACTCCTATCAATAAGATTACAAAAATAATTTGAAGATAAAGGCTATCCCCCTCTTGTGTCGCTTGTAAATAGCCACCGCTTACAAACTCATGTGAACCCACAAGGCTATGAAGTAAAACAATCCCTAAAAGAAATACAGCCCCTCCAAAAAGAGTATATTTAAGGTAGCTGATTGCGGCTTGTTTGGATGCTTCATCTTGATTATGTAAAAGAAGCGGAAAGGTCACAAGTGTCAAAAACTCATAAAAAAGAAAAAAAGTAAATAGATTTCCGGAAACACAAAGCCCTATTGTCGCTGTTACACAAAGAGAAAAAAAACCAAAAAAACGCCCTTGATTTTTACTCTTTTTGAGATAGCCTATAGCATAGAGCGTCGTAAAGAGCCAAAGAACAGAGGAGAGTCCTGCAAAAAGCAGAGAGAGCTCATCTACTTTTAGTAAAAACTCTACCCCTTGAGCTATCTCAAAACTCAAACGAAAATGAGTCCCCTCTATTAAAGAAATAAATAAAAAAGCAACAAGTGCAATCTTTGTCCCTACGCCAAGAAGATTCAAACTGTTTCTCAAAACGACACGCTTTTCATCTAAAAAAAAGATGATAAGTGCAGGAAGAAAAGAGCTCAGTAGAAGTGCTACGAGATAAAGAGAATTTTCCATTATATACCCATCATCTTTGTGAGCGCATAGCTAAACATCCCAAGCAGTACAGAGGATAAACTCAATATAAATCCACACCACTCTAAAATCTTGATTTTTTTTTCTTTGACAAAAATCCTTCTCTCTCCTTGTGACCCTAAGCTAAGAATTAAAAACCTAAAAAGATAGAGCGCACTTAAGAGACTTCCTAAAAGCAAGGCACTAAACAGAAGCCACTCCTGCTGCATCCAAGCACTTTGAAGATAGTACCATTTGGCAAAAAATCCAAGGGATGGAGGAAGCCCGATGAGTGTGATACTACTCAAAGCAATAGCAAAGATACTTAGAGGAAAGACAAAAGAGATCCCTTTAAAGTCACTTATTTTACGTGTCCCAAGTGCGTAAATCAGTGTCCCTGCTGAGAGAAACATTCCTGCTTTTGCAAGAGAGTGCCCAAAAAGTCCCAAAAAAGCACCCTCTATTGCCATAGGTGAAAAAAGCACAAAGAGCAAAAAAAGATACCCCAGCTGGGAGATAGTTGAGTATGCTATCATAAGCTTCAAATCTTTTGCAAAAAAAGCTTGGATTCCTCCATAAAATATTGCGACAATCCCCAAATAGGAGAGAGTCTTACCCACAAAAAGGTCGATACCCCAAAAAAGCTCTCCATAGAGTGAAAAAAGAAGAAAAAAACCTGTTTTGACCACCAATGCTGAGAGCAGAGCCGAGATGGGTGTTGTTGCATTTGAATGTGCCGAGGGAAGCCAGTAATGCAAAGGAAAAAGTGCTGTTTTAAGGGAAAGTCCTACAACAATAAAGATAAAAGCGATTGTTGTGACAAAATCATTCTCTATCAAAAGTGCAAGATCATCTATAAAAAGCGTGCCGTAGCGTAGGTAAAGTAAGGCAACGGCAAAAAGATAAAAACCCGAACCTATAAGTGTTGCAAAAAAATAGCGAAGTGCCGCATCAATACTCTTTTTGTCTTTTTGCAATGCACTCAAAGCTACTGCAGAGATCCCTATAATCTCCAAAGCAATATACTGATTGAAAATATCTGTAGAAAAAAACAAAACACTTATCCCTAAAGTCAAAAAAGCGAGCAGAGGAAAATAGTCTCTTTGCAGAGACGCTAAAAGGTAAACACGGGCATATATACTACAAATCAAAAGGATAAAAGCACTCAAGAGAGCCATCAAAGAGCGAAGTCCATCTATACGAAAAGAGATTCCAAGCGGTGGGGCAAATCCACCAAAATTATAAAGAAGCTCCCCCTCATAAACAACGGAGATAGAGGCTATAAGTGTGAGTAATAGCCACAAAAAGACAAAGAGCACTCCAAGCATTTGAGCATATTTTTGAAAAACATAGGTCAATATCGCAAAAAGCAAAGGTATAAAAAGAAGAGAAGGGATTATCAGACTCATCGCTTTGCTCCATAAGAAGCACGTATCAGCATAAGACCAAATGCACTCACGCCCAAAGTCACGACAAGTCCGGTCAATACAAGTGCTGTTGCAACACTGTCGGCTTTTTCATAAGAGAGACTCTGCGATACCAAAAATAAAAAAATACCACTGAGAAAAATATTGAGACTTATGAGCTTATGGACTAAAGATTCTTTGAGTATAAAGCCAAGGAGTCCTAAAACAAAAAGTGCCAAACCGACAAAAGGATAAAGAGACAACATTACTCCAAGTCCTGCACAGCATTAATAAAAAAACTTGCAAGGATTATAGCAAGCGAAAACATAAGGAGCGTCTCAATCATCAAGATTAATGTACTGGCGTAGGATAAAGGATATTGCAAAAATAGACCCTCTATCAAGGTTAAAACTCCTATGCCAACAAAAAAGAGTAAACCCAAAGCGGATAAAAATCGTAAATGGAGTTTTTCTAAAGAGACAAAGAGCTTTGGTTTTGTAAGTTTCAAGATAATAATTCCACCGGCTAAAAGAGCAGAGGCAACAAAAGCACCTCCACTTTTATAACTTCCGGCAAGCAAAAGATATAAGGCACTGAGTATAATTACCGGAAGAAGTATTGCAATATAGATATCTGTAATCGTGTTTGCCTCTGTGTAGGGCTTATAGCGAAAATGTGGGGAGACTACCTGAATACCCATGAGCGCTAAAAGCACAACTCCCACTTCAAGAAGTGTATCTAATGCACGAAAGTTTAAAAGGACGGCTGTAACATCATGGCTCACGCCGCTCATCGCTAAATCAGCTTGCACCAGAGTATCTAGCTTTGGAGAAAAAGGCGGCATCGTCGCGACCATAAAGAAAAGCATTCCCAAAAATAAAGCAGCCATACACCAAAGAACTCCCTTATAGAGCATATCTAATCCTCCCTCTTTTGCATTTTTATAAATGCGATGGTATCAAGCAAAAGAGCTCCTGTGATACCGGAGCCTAAAGCAACTTCTGCAAGTGCCAAATCAAAGGCAAAAAGACGTACCCAAACAAGCGCTAAGATCATCCCAAAAACAATAAAGTACACAACCACGCTAAAGAGATCATCCTTGAGAACAATCCCGATACTTAGCCACAGCAGAGCAATTGAAAGCAAAATATCAACAAGCATTTTACTCTTCCTCCATTAAAGGTACTTCACCATTTTCATTTGCATGAGAACTTAGGATGTAGGAGATAGTCGCAGAGGAGAACAAAACCAAAGCCCATAAAAAGAGGAGTTTCACTATTACCAACAAATCTCTTGCTTGCAAAACCAAACCAATGACAAGAAAACCTAAACCAAGATTGTCAACCTTGCTCAAAGCATGGAGCCGTGTATAAAGATCTGGAAATCGTATTATCCCCAGAGTGCCTATAAGAAAAAAGAGCACCCCTATGAGCATAAAAAAATTAGATACAAAGATGAGCATACTATCCATTCTCTCTCCCCATGTAACGCAAACGTTTAGCAAAAACAATTGCACTAACAGAGCTCAAAAGAACAAACACAAGGGCTACATCCAAAAAAGAATCTACTCTGCTAATCTCATACAATAAAAAGAGTACCCCCACCCCTGTCGTACTAAAGAGCAGTGTAATCATCATTTTATTTGCCCGTGTTTTCATCTTTAAAATAAAAAAAGTACTAAGCACTAAATTGAGCACCAGCAAGAGAATCAAAAAATAACTCATTGAAATACTTTTAGCACTTTTGTCTGGACACGATCTATAAAATCTTTGTCCATAAAATCTTTATCCAATATATGCAAAGTAAGAGTGTCTTCATCAATCCCCATGCTAAGAGTACCCGGCATCAATGAGTAGATATTTGCAAGCAGTGCTGTTGTAAAAGTGCTTTTTGTTTTTAGTGGAACTCTATACAAACATGGCCTAAGCTTAAGTTTTGGCTTGAGTGCAAGAAGGGCAACAGCCATAGCACCTTTGAATGCGTAAAAAAGAAAAAAGAAAAAAAGCTCCACTATGGCGCCAAAATGGATACCAAAAAGCATTATTTTACCCACCACATCCGAAGCCATAGCCCCAAAGTTGATGTGTATCCCACTTCACTAAAGCGTACTTTTTGCTCTTTATCATATATCAAAGTGCTTGGATAGGCACTAATTCCAAATGTTTTGGCATAGTATCCATCGCTATCATTGAGAACACGAAAGGTGTAACCATTTTCTTGCATATAGTTTTGTAGCTCTTGATTTGAACCTGACTTTACCGCTATTGTAAGCACTTCATAATGCTGTGAAATCCTTTGGATATTTGCAGCCTCTACTTTACATGTAGGGCACCAAATCGCCCATAGATGCACGAGCAAAGGTTTTGATCTCTCAAGGGAATATTCAGATCCGTCTATAAGTTTCAGATCCAAAGCGCTGAGCGGTTCTTTGTTAAGATCCATACTGCGATAAAAACTTATCGCATTAGCCAAGAGTGTCATCACAATCAAAAAAAGCACAATCTCTTTGAGATAATGTTTTATTTTTTTTTTCACAACTTTCCTTTATATTCTAAAGCTTAGTCCAGATATTTTAGCATAAGTACCCAGATGCTATTGTTCAATTTCCTCATTTTCTATCGAAGATTTCACTTTTCGCATAGATAGTCTCTCAACGGCAGAGATAAAGCGACTTTAAACAGAGATCTTGAAAATCATGAATTACTTATTCATAAAGGAGGCTTAGTTTTTGATTAAAAATGACTTTAATGCTTTTACAAACTCTTTAGGCTTTTCCAACATACTTACATGTCCGCTATCTTGCAGTTCTACATAATGACTGTTTTTCATTTTAGAAGCTATTTCTTTCATGATTTTTGGAGCTATAATCGCATCATCACTTGCTCCAATAAGCAGAGTAGTCGGAGTTTTCTCTAGACTCTGTGTTGTATCGGTTCGACTTATCATCGCTAAAAGTCCGCCTTTGACTCCGATGGGGTCAAAAGTTAAGATTTTTTCTTTCAAAAGAGCGATTCTATCCTGATGCTCTTTTAGATAGCTTTGCGTAAATGCAGCAGTAAAAAAACTCTCTAAAAAAGGCTCAACACCTTCTTTTTCAATGCCTTGTATGGCCTTTGCACGTTTGAGTTTAGCTTCATCATTATCACTGCTCGTTGAGGTATTTGCTAATATGAGAGCCTTAAGATTTTGGAGTCGTTCATTGGCTCTAAGTGCAATGTAGCCTCCCATAGAAAAGCCACACAAAATGACTTGCTCTAAGCCGAGGCGTGAAATAAGAGTTTCAAGATCATCGACATAACTCTCCATTGTATATTGACCATGACCGACTTCAGAGCTTCCAAACCCTCGCAAATCGTAACTGATGCAATAGTAATCATCTTTTAGTTGTTCAATTACATCATCCCAAAGAGTGTGCTCAAAAGGAAACCCGTGGATAAAAATAATAGGCTGAGCGGCTGAATCTCCTTGTAAAAAAACTTTGATTCCATTGATAAATCTGTGCATAACTTCTCCCTATGTTGCGTCTATTCTATATGCAAATCTCTTAAGTAAGGCTTATTTTTTATATCTATATGCGAGACTCTAAAAATAGAGTTTATATGCCATTTTTCTCGCTTGTATGCGTGGGAACTAGGATTTTGGATAGAATTTTTTCCTAAAAAACTTCTCCGCTTCCATTACTGCAACCAGCGTTAAAGCTATAAGAAGCAGTGTGCCCCACATCTCTAAGGTAACGGGTTCAACACTGAGTACCGACTGCATAAAAGGTGTGTACATCACCATCATATGAACACCCTGAGCAGCAAAAACAGATATCCACAAAAAAATATTTCTAGCATGGTTAATTTTAAAAATAGAGTTATTCTCAGTCCGTGAATTAAAGGTATGCACATTTACCAAGAGAACCATCAAAAGTAGAGTAACATTCCTTGCCATCTCCTCTTTATAGCCAAATTCCAACATAGTATAAAACACTATAAATGAAGAAATACCCATGTACAAACCGCCTACTACCACTCTGCTCATCATTATATTGTTAAACACTGACTCTTTTGGATCACGCGGTTTACGTTTCAAGACTCCAGGTTCAGCTTTTTCAATAGCAAGAGCAACATCTTGAAAACCGTTTGCAACAAGGTTGAGCCAGAGTATCTGAACAGGAAGGAGCGGGATAGGTATAAAAAATATGATTGAGAGCAGAACAAGCACAATCTCCGCAAATCCGGTAGCAATAAGAAGATTGACAACTTTTCGGATATTATCATACGCGACACGTCCCTCTTCCACACCATTTATAATGGAACCAAAGGAGTCATCCGTCAGTATCAAATCGCTCGACTCGCTTGCGACATCCGTACCATTTTTACCCATAGCGATACCGATGTTTGCAAATTTAAGTGCAGGTGCATCATTTACACCGTCACCCGTTACAGCTACAAAGTGACCAAGCTCTTGAAATGTTTTTACTATAAGCTGCTTTTGCTGGGGAGAAACTCTTGCAAAGACGCGTTTGTTGGCAATCTCCTCTTTTAAAGCTCCGCGCTCCTTCCAGTGAGCAATCTCCACTCCATCCATTATCTCGTCTCTGCTTATGGCGATGCCGAGTTCTCTGGCTATGTAAAATGCAGTGTTTGGGTGATCTCCTGTTACCATAACTACCTCAATACCCGCCTCTTCTGCAGTGCGCAGAGCCTCTTTAACTCCCTCTCTGAGCGGATCGGTTATAGCCGCAAATCCAAGATATTTATAACCATTCTCTGCAATATCACTGCCCTCGTTAATCTTATATGCCAAGGCTATATTTCTAAATCCGTTTGCCGCCCACTCATCCACCTGTTTTAAAGCGTGCTCCTTCTCATCCCTGCCAAGTTCGCTTTTAGCAAGTATAACCTCCGGTGAGCCTTTGATAAAATCAACTTTTTTGCCATCAATCTCATAGCTTACCGCCGAGTATTTATTGAGAGGTTCGTAAGGAGTCTGTGATATGGGTTTTATATTTTCAAACTTTTTAAAAAGAGCCTCATCAAGCAGGAGTGCGTATTTCGATAGTGCTATATCTACCTGATCGCCTATAAACAGATACTCTCCATTCTCCTTGCGGTGAGTTGATTCGTTGCATAGAAGAGCACTCAGAACTATATGCTCATCTACCGCTTCACTGCTGCCATATGTTTTTTCGGGGGTTATAAAGTGCTCGACACTTAGACGGTTTTGCGTCATCGTTCCTGTTTTGTCACTTGCTATAAACGTACATGAGCCGAGCCCTTCAATTGCAGAGAGTCTCCGCACAATTACGTTTCGCTTACTCATTGCCGCACTTGCAACACTAAGTGCAACCGTAATAGCGACAGGAAGTCCCTCAGGAATAGCAGATACAGAGAGTGCAACCGTAAGAAAAAAGATATCTTTTAAGGGCATATCTTGGTAAACGCCGAGGACAATTATAAGCAGTGCTACACCGCCTATTACTTTTGAGATATTAAAGGAGAATCTCTCCATACGGAGCATTAACGGCGGTTTTACGCTCTTAGCTTCAGCTAGGAGTGAGGCAATTTTGCCTACTTCCGTCTGCTGCGCTATTGCCGTTACCACACCGATTGCACGCCCATTTGTAACCAAGGAACCGCCGTAGAGCATATTTTGTCTCTCGCCTATGGGTTCGTCTTCATCTTTGGAGATATATTGCGGATTTTTACTTACTTCTATAGACTCACCTGTAAGAAGCGATTCGTTCACCTGCAAATCATTTGCTTCTATAAGGCGTATATCGGCAGGAGCTTTTACTCCTGATTCAAAAAAGACAATATCGCCAGGCGTTACATCTTCACTCAGTATCTCAACACGATGTCCGTCTCTTAAAACCTGAACAAAGGTCTTAATCGCTTTTTTAAGAGCATCCGCTCTCTCTTTGGCATTGTACTCCTGATATGTTCCGACTACGGCATTTAAAAGAAGTGCCGTCATGATAAAACCGGCATCACTAAACTCTTTGATGACCAGCGATATAACGGTAGCGATGAGTAACACATAGATGACAGGACTCTTAAACTGCTCAATAAATATATTTAAAAGGGTGCGTTTTTTACCCTCAGGTAAAATATTTTTACCATAGTGACGAGCACGCAACGCCACCTCATTACCGCTTAATCCATCAACGCCGCACTCCAACTCTCTTAGAGTATCCTCTGCGCTTTTTGTGTGAAACATGGAGTGCTATTTTAAAAAAAGTTTGCTCAAATTAACGCTACTTCTTTTTCGTGTTCTTTTTTTTTGCTTTCTCTTTCTTTTTAAAGTCTTTGATGTTCTTTTTAACCTCTTGCTTGAGCTCTTTTTTCAGCATCGCTTTTAACTCTTTTTTTACGATTTTTTGAACTTTTCTCTTATCAATCATCTTAAATCCTTTAATTTTTATATGCTATATCATAGTCCCAATGAGCTTAATATAAACTATAATCATCATAAATTATATGCTATACTTAACCCTATGAACCCTATGTTTTTAGCCCTCAGAGCACATCTTGGCGATTATGATAAACTCAAACACGACTTTAAAGAGATAATAGAAGGTCGGTGGACAAGCGAAGAGAATCTACATGCAACAATCTGCTATTATGGCAACACTTACACAGTTGAAGAGTTGCTGCAAAAACTTCCGCTCACCTTTGAAAAAGTTGAACCTCTGAAGCTAACCTCTTTGAGCTATTTTTCACACAACAATATTCTATTTGCAAGACCCGAGGGGTATAAACTAGATATGCTTCACTCATCACTCTACACTCAGTTTTCGTTAAAAGAGACAACGCACTTTGTTCCACATGTAACTCTAATGCGAATGAAAAAAATCAACGATAAACAAGCTTTTAAAGAGACTTTGGAGAGGTATAAAAACAGAAAAATAGGCTCTACAGAGACAACTGTTGAACTTTTGCAGAGTCACTTCTATCCCGATGGCGTGAAGTATGAAACAGTTAAGAAATTTTAATAGTATTGGTAAAAATATGATAAAATTGCGCCTATGAAACTAAACATACTGCTCTCGATACTCTTTGCTATTGTTACAAGCTTTGCTGCTATCCATGAGGTGGAGCATATTGAGCATAACGACAGCTCAACCTGTTTGGTATGTACCGTCAATAGCAACTTGGTGTCCGATGATGCAGTTAAATTTACTTCGGATGTTGAACTTTTTCACTTTGAAGCGATTGCTCACAACGCCCCTGTTTCATATCTTCACATAGAGACACACTCCAACCAGAACCGCGCTCCGCCTGCCCTATCCTAAACCCCAAAAAAACAATTATTACAAAAACAAAAAATATATTATTCTTTAGGATAGAAAATTATGAAAAAAATATTATTATCAAGCGCATTCTGCACGGCTTTGGCTTATGGTGCGGATGTACTTCCGGTAGAGAAAAGAACTTTTGATCAGTCAAAATTTATTCCGGACATCTCTTTAATTATGGATGCCTCTTATGTGGATAGAAATGTAAAAGATGACGAAGTTGGTCATTTGGAAGTTCCAGGTATTGCGCATGGTCTGCTGGGTTCACACTCGCATGGAGATGACAATCATGCGACATATAACGCAGAGAACGGGTTTAACCTAAACTATGCGGAACTTGTGTTATCTAGCTCGGTAGATCCATTTTTTACCATGGACGGTATATTTCACTTCTCAGAGAACGGTGTCGAGATTGAGGAGCTTTTCTTTACCTCAAACGCTTTAGGATACGGCACAAGGCTGAAGGGCGGAAAGTTTAACTCAAACTTTGGCTACCTCAACGAGCAGCACCACCATTCTTGGGATTTTGCGGATATGCCTTTGGCTTATGAGGCATTTTTGGGAATGCACGGCATCAATGAAGTAGGTGCACAGATTCAATGGACGGCTCC
>NZ_JACUTS010000107.1 GCF_014859695.1 Sulfurimonas sp.
GGGGGGAGTGATTTCCTAAATACTTAGAGAGATTCAATATATGGAGACATGTAATTTAAAATATATCAATCTGATATATTTTTGTATGAGACTGATTTATTCACGTATGCTTCACTAAATTAAATTTTAAAGGTCAAAAATGGATAACGATTTTAAAGATTCTGTAAAAGCAAGACTATGGGATTATAAATACACGCCTTTTTTAAGTGCTTATGTTTTTTCATGGCTCTATTGGAACAGTAAACTAATACTTATTTTTACTTCCTCAAAACTTTCTATCGAAAAAAAATTGAGCTGTTGTCGTGGGGAGATGTAAACTATGAATATCCTTTATATTTTGCCTTGGCATATGTATTTCTTTTTCCAATAGCTACGGCAGTTTTTTATGCTGTAACGCTGTGGTATAAAGTCTTAATGAATTGGATACAACAAAAAATACAAGACAAAACACCACTTCCGCAAGAAAAAGCAAATAAGATTATCAAAGAAAATATAAGACTAGAGCTAGAGCATAACAAAATTGTTGAAGAATTAGAAAAAATTAAACAAGATTATTCTATCAGAGAGAGTGCTTTAACAATTCAGTATGCAGATAAAGAAAAAGAATTTGACAAAAGAGTTGATGAGGAAGTTCAAAAGCAGACTCACAAGATTAATAGCGAATTACATAAAACAAATACTATACTAGTTGATAAAGACAACACGATTGAAGCATTACATGAGGAAATAAATGAGTTAAAGAAAACAATCACTCAGCTTAAATCAATTACAGAAGAAGTGCCATTAATCGATACCGCATACAAAAGAGCTAAAAATAGTAAGAATCAGCTTGTGAATAATTTAACAATAGACCAAATTAAAATTTTGGCAATTTTTTATAATCATGACTCTGTTATATCTATAAATAATTTAAAATATTATGCAAATCAAGATTTTAAATTATCTAAAACACTGGTGGAATCAAGATTTAAAGAGTTATCAGATATTGGATTAGTTGCAGTAGATGGTGGTAACTGTAAAATAACACAATCTGGCAAAGAGATATTGGAAATATTATTTAATTGATTTAGTAAGAATCAATTAAAGTTGAAAAATAAAATATATTTCAATTTGTCATGTTTTTGACTATCCTAATTTAAAAATGCTAATATCAAAAAAACTCATTGGAGCTTAAATGAAAACTACAGTATCACATCAAAGTCATCAAACATTTGAAGATATAAAACAAGTAGATAGTAATAGAGTAGAATTTTGGTATGCAAGAGCACTTGCAAAAGTGCTGGAGTATAGTGATTTTAGAAACTTCATAAAAGTTATTAACAAGGCAAAAGAAGCGTGTGCGAATAGCGGCTTAGAAGTAACTAATCACATCGTTGAAGTCAACGAGGAGATAGAACACGGAAAAGGTGCAAAAAGCAGTTATCCATCTTTTGCACTCTCAAGATATGCCTGTTATCTTATCGTCCAAAATGCAGACCCGAGCAAGAGAGTTGTAGCTAACGGGCAGACATATTTTGCCATTCAGACAAGAAGAGCAGAACTTCAAGATGATGAAAAATTTTCTCAGTTAAAAGAAGATGAAAAAAGATTATTTTTAAGAAATGAACTAAAAGAACACAATAAACAATTAGTAGAAGCCGCTTTTAATGCAGGCGTAGAGTCGAATCTTGATTTTGCAATATTTCAAAATCATGGATACAAAGGTTTATATGGTGGGCTTGATGCCAAAGATATTCATGCAAAAAAAGAACTCAAAAAGTCTCAAAAGATTTTAGACCACATGGGAAGTACAGAACTAGCAGCTAATCTCTTTCGTGCTACACAAGCAGAGGAAAAACTTAAACGGGACAATATCAAAGGTAAAGCAAACGCTAACCAAACACACCATGAAGTGGGTAAAAAAATAAGACAAACCATCGAAGAGCTAGGCGGAGAGATGCCAGAAGATTTACCAAACCCAAAAAAGAGCGTGAAAAGCATAGAAAAAGAGCAGGCAAAATTTCAAAAGAAATAATTTTTTTAAAATATGAGTGTTTAGTCATCATTAATCAGATTGTAAAATAATGCAGATATAATAAAAAAAATAAAAGGGAGAAACAATAGGCGATGGGTGAGACGATAGCAAAAAATAAAAAAGCCTATTTTGATTACTTTTTAGAAGAGAAGTTTGAAGCGGGTTTAGTTCTCAAAGGCAGCGAGATAAAGGCTATAAGAGCTGGACGTGTAAATTTAAAAGATAGCTTTATCCGTTTTGTCAACAATGAAGCATTTTTGTTCAACGCGCATATAGGCAGACTTGAGACGACTCACCATTTTTACTCACATGAAGAGAGAGGGAGCAGAAAACTTCTTTTGCATAAAAAACAGATAACAAAGATGATAAAAGCGGTTGAGAAAGAGGGGTATACGGTAGTTCCTTTGCAGCTCTATTTTAACGATAGAAACATTGTAAAAATCCAAATTGCCATTGCAAAAGGGAAGCAGCTTCATGATAAAAGAAATGACCTCAAAGAGAAGGACATGAAGCGCGATATGGAGCGCTCCATGAAGGATTATTGATGAGGTTCTTTTTTCTCTTTTCTCTCTTCGTAGGTACTGTTTTTGCACTCGATATAAAGATAGCAAGCTCAACTGTCTCAAACGGAAAAACTGCTCTTTTGGAGTTTAAAAAAGAGAAAAATATCAGTTATGAAGATATAGCGCTGGGTAGTAAAAGATATAAAATCTTTAAAAATCCGCTTAATGATGAGATGTTCTACGCGCTTATTCCTGTAGACTACTATGAAAAGCCATCGGATAAAAAAGTAGAGATTTATTATAAGCAGGGGAGTGAGCAAAAAAGCAAATCTCTCTTCTTTCGCGTAGAGAGTGCAGACTATGAGAAAGAGACGCTCAGTGTTGATGGCTCAAAAGTAGTTTTAAGCAAAAAAGATCAACAAAGGGCTTCAAAAGAGTACGTTGAAGCTATGGAGGTCTATAAAAAAACAACCATGCAAAGTTACATCTCTTCGGAGTTTATTATCCCATTGGATAGTAAAATAACAAGCGACTTTGGAAAAGCAAGGGTTTATAATGGTTCATTGAAGAGCTATCATGGAGGAACGGATTTTAGAGCTGGCGAAGGTGAGCCTCTCATAGCATGTAACAACGGAAAGGTAGTCCTCTCAAAAGATAGATTTTACTCTGGCGGTACGGTAGTTATAGACCATGGACACGGCATATACTCATGCTACTTTCACATGAGTAAGCTCGATGTTAAAGAGGGAGTGATGGTAAAAAAAGGCGAAACAATCGGCCTCTCCGGAAGCAGCGGCAGAGTGACTGGTCCGCATCTTCACTTTGGAATCAGGGTCGCTGCCCAGCAGGTTGACCCGCTTCAGTTTATTGAGCTGATGAATGAAAATATATTAAAAGGTATAAAATGACACTATTTCAGATTATTATGCTAGGTGCTTCGGCATTTTTTGCATTTAAAGTTTACGAGCATATTCAGACTCTTCAAAATCCAAAACCAAAAGATGATGGGCATGTTCCATCCTCATTTGATCCGGAATCATTGGTAATAAGAGCAGATGGGGCATTTGAGAACGGCGACCTGCCAAAGGCAATTGCTCTGTTTAAAGAGGCGAATGCAAAAGTAGGGCAAGATTCTGATATTCTGTTTAAAATGGGCTATATTTTAGAGCAGCTTGGAGACAGAGATGAAGCATTGGGCTTCTACAAAGAGGCTCTTGAGGACGATAAGAACAATGAGTATATCCACAACGCAATAGCATCTATTTACAGAGCCAACGGAGAGTTTGTATCGGCGAAACTGCACCTAAACGCCTCTTTGAGCATTAATGACAACAATCCGACTACATACTACAATTACGGAAACCTTCTAGTCGATATGAAACATTTTGAGGAAGCCAAAGAGATGTATAAAAAGGCGATTGAGATGAATGAAGATTTCAAAGAGGCAAAAGAAGAGCTTGAGAAACTAGGCTAGGAGATAAGATGAAAATTTCTGAGATATATGAGTTTTTGAACGAACTTTCACCTTTTGAACTTCAAGAGAGCTGGGATAACTCAGGCTTGTTGCTTGGAGATTTTAACCAAGAGGTTCAAAAGGTAGTTCTTAGCATAGATGTCGATGAAGCTCTCATAGACTCCATGGAGGAGAACACCCTCTTGATAACGCATCATCCTCTTATGTTTGGCGGGCTTAAGCAGCTTGAGTTTAACTGCTATCCAGCAAACCTTATTTACAAGATGATACAAAAAAATATCTCAAATATCTCAATGCACACAAATTTTGACCAAACGCATCTAAACGAATATGTGGCAACAGAGGTTTTGGGCTATAAGATTGCTCAAAAAGATGGTTTTGTAGCGTATTTGGACATAGATGAAGATTTTGATGTTTTTGCTATAAAAGTTGCCGCTGCTTTTTCTCTGCCTTATGCAAAGTGTGTCAAGAGTTCTCAAAGGGTAAAAAGGGTGGCTCTTACTACAGGTTCCGGATGCTCTTTGATTAAGTCCATTAAGGCTGATTGCTTTTTAACCGGAGACATCAAATATCACGATGCCATGGAGGCAAAGAGCATAAATCTCTCCATGATTGATATAGGGCATTTTGAGAGTGAACACTTTTTTGCAGAAATTTTGTTTAAACATTTGAAAAATTTAGGTTTAGAAGCTATAATTTCATCATCAAAAAACCCTTTTACTTATAT
>NZ_JACUTS010000108.1 GCF_014859695.1 Sulfurimonas sp.
CATTACAATTTGCCTGAATCAAAAAAAAGGGTGTTAAAAATGAAAAAAATCGTTTTATCAATTGTTGCTTTGGGTGCAACTACTGTTTTAATGGCTGCTGTAAATGCTGCTGGTTGCGTTGCTTGTCACGGTGCTGATTGGACAAAAGTTCATATGGGGAACAAAAACGTTGCTGAGATGAGCAAAGATGATATCGCAGTTGCACTTAAAGGTTACAAAGCTGGTACTTACGGCGGAGCTAAAAAGGGCATTATGAAAGGTCAAGTTAGTAAGTATTCTGACGAAGATTTAGACGCATTCGCACAAACTATCGGTAAATAATTTACCTGAATTGCCCGCTGTGGCAATTCAACTCTCTCTCAAAAACTAAAATCTCTTTTTACTCTGGTTTATAACTTTTTTTCAAAGCTTCTTTTTTCTGTTCCTGCTTTAGAGCATCATTTAGCTCATCTACACCATCAAATTTTGCAGCATTTAGAAACTTCTCTTCATCATCAAACTGTCCATTTTTGATTGCCCATAAAAATGCAAAGAGCGCAGCTGCTCCCAAAAAAATAGAAACGCCAAGCATCATAACTATTACCCAATTATCCATCTTATCTATTTCTCCATTTATAACGTATTCTCATTGAGTTGCCGACAACCAATAGTGAGCTAAGTGACATAGAAATTGCAGCGACTAGCGGTATGACATATCCTGCCATTGCAAGAGGAATTGTTATAGCATTATACACCAATGATATCAGAAGATTTTGTTTTATGAGACCAAATGTGGTCTGACTTATTTTAAAAGCATCATTTAGCGACCTTAATGAATCATCAAGCAAGACCACATCACCTACTTCTACTGCTATATCACTGCCGCTTCCCATAGCTATAGCAATATCAGCCGATGCTAACGCTAAAATATCATTTACCCCGTCTCCAACCATTACTGCTTTTTTGCCTTTATCGTGAATAGTTTTTATATACTCTGCCTTGTCTTGAGGAGTCTGCTCATATAAAAAAGTCTTTATGCCGACTTGCCTTGCTATACTCTTTGTTATATTTTCATGGTCTCCGCTTAAAAGCACAACCTCTATTCTCTTTTGCTGCATATTCGCTATAAGCTCTTCTATGCCCTCTTTGATTCTATCTTTTAGCTCATATATCGCTGCAAGCTCATTATCAACTACAAAATAAAAAGCTGTTTCTTCTAGCGCAAAATCTACATCTATTCCATGTTCATTTATAAATTTTAAATTTCCGCCCAAAATAATCTTGTTGTCGTATTTTGCCTTAATTCCTTTTGCAGGTATTTGCACATATTCATCAAAAATAATCTCTCCAACATTTTGATTTTGTCCTTTTATATACTCTGCAACACCCCACGAGATAGGATGTTTAGAAGGTTTAACCATTGAGTAGATTAGATTTCTATCAAACTCTTTGTAGATGTGCTCTCTTACAACTTCGGGCTTTCCTACCGTTATGGTTCCTGTTTTATCCAAAACAAGGGTATCTATAGTTGCCATAGTCTCAAGCCCCGCTGCTTCTTTAAAAAGTATGCCTCTAGAAGCACTTATACTAAGTCCCACTAATGTCGCAACAGGTGTAGCTAGAGCAAGTGCGCATGGACACGCTATAACAATTACCGATACTGCCACCATAAAAGAGGTCTCAAAACTATTTGGCCATTGCCACCATCCCAAAAATGTTACCAATGCCAAAAGTAAAATTACCGATGAGAAATATTCAGAGAGTCTGTTTGCCATCTGCTGGATTTTTGGTTTTTTATTTATTGCAGACTCTAAAAGTGAGACTATATTTGAGAGAGTAGAGTGCTTAAAATCTTTTGTTGCCATAAAATGAACATCGGCATCAATGCTTGTTGTACCGCTTACAACGCTCATTCCAATATTTTTATAGACTGGGTTGCTCTCTCCTGTTAAACTAGATTCGTCAAAAGAACCGCTTCCTTTTAGTATTTCGCCATCAAGCAAAACCTTCTCTCCTGAAGAGACGACAACTATGTCGCCAACTCTAGCATCATCAAGTTTACACTCAGTAATTACGCCATTTTTGAGAACTCTAACCTCAGATGGAATATTTTTTATAATCATATCAAGAGAATCAGCCGCACTCTTCTTGCTTAAAACCTCTAGAAATTTTCCTATCAAAACAAAAGTAATTATCATGCTTACAGAGTCAAAATAGGCTTCTCCCCGTTGCATTATGGTTATGTAGATAGAGTAAATATAGGTAAGCAACGCACCCGTTGCCACTAATAGGTCCATGTTTACTATTTTTGCTCTTAGACCATAGTACGCGCCCCTAAAGAAGACCCAGCCGCTGTAAAATAGCACAGGGGTAGAGAGTATCCACTCTGCTATGTTGAGAATAGTTTTTACATCTTGTGTTATTCCGCTGAAGTATCCAGCATACTGCGCAACAGCAATCCACATGATATTCATCGATGCAAAAATAGCGACTGCCATCTTTAAGTAGTAAGCTTTTCTCTCTTTGTTTACATACTCTTCTTGTGTCATGGCATCGTAGGCAAAAGCGTTATAGCCTATCGCTCTGATCATATCTATTATTTTAGAGAGTTTTACAACATCATCCGCCCATACAATTGTCGCTTTGTTGTTTGTAAAGTTTATATTTGCTTCTATTACGCCATCCATCTTGCTAAGTGCTTTTTCATTTAGCCAGACACATGCCGAGCAGTGAATCCCCTCTATTATCAAAGAGACTTCGTTAAATCCCTCACTGTTAACTTTTACAAACTTATCGTAAAAAGAGGGTGAATCAAAATTTGAAGAGTCTGCATAGTTTTCAAGCGGCGGAGCCAAGATGACATTTTTACTTTTTTCATAAAAACTATCAAGACCCTTGTCTTGTAAAAGATGGTAAACTCCCTGACAGCCATTGCAGCAAAAATGTAACTCTCCCTCTTCTATCATAATGCATGAATCAAACTCTAAATGGCAATGAGAGCAGGGTATCTTAGAGGACAACTTCAAATTTTCCAAATTTTGTATTTTTATGAATTTTATCCCATGGTTCGATATGTCCGCTCATGCAGATATAGACACCATACTCTTTTACGCCTTTTGCGAATCCTATCGCCATCCCTAGATTAAGGCTTGTCTCAATACTATCTATTTCAAATGGCTTCATGGCTCCCACAAAAACAATCTTCCTATCGTCAAATATTTCGGCTAAAAATTCGGCACTGAGATGCATCGTATCTGTTCCATGCACAATTACAAAAGTGTCATCTTTAGACTCCATTATAATATTGGTAAGAATTTTTCTGTCATCTATTGTCATCTCCAAACTATCTTTATAAATAACACCTGCCAAATCATACTTGGCATCCATGCTTTTTAAGATTTTTTCAATTGCTTCATTGCTGTATGGAACTTCCAACTCCCCACTTAAGGGATTATATTTTTTGTTGAATGTTCCGCCGCTATTTAATATTAACATTGTAAATATCCTCTAATCTTGAAACTATTTTTGTTGCTTTTGAACTTTTATGCAACTCTGCCTCATCAAAGAGATAACTCTCTTTGATTCCCGCACTTATAGCCGCCTCAACATCACGCTCTTTGTCACCAACTAAGATAGAATTTTCTAAATCTATATCAAACTCTTTTTGAGCCTGCAAAATCATACCAGGCTCAGGCTTTCTGCAACTGCACTCCCCTGAAATCTCAGTATGGTGAGGGCAATGATACACTTTTGTTATTGTAATACCATTTTTTGCAAACTCTTTTACCATCCATGCAGTCAACTTCTCAAAATCTGACTCACTGTAATAACCTCTTGCAATACCAGACTGATTTGTAACTACGATAATGAGATACCCTAAACTCTGATAATATTTACAAAGTTCAAATACTCCCTCTATAAACCTAAAATCTTCTATTTTATAAATATAGTTAAGCTCAACGTTTATAACGCCGTCACGATCTAAAAAAAGTGCTTTTTTCATAAGGTATCAGTTAACACCATCGCCAAAAATCTCTTTTTCTATAATATCACAAATGATATGCCCGATTAAAATATGTGATTCCTGTATTCTTGGCGTAGAGTCTGATGGAACAATCAAAGCTATGTCAGCTATTTTTGCCATCTCACCTCCGTCTCTGCCAACCAAAGCGACAGTTTTTATACCTTTTTGTTTTGCAACTTCAAATGCATTTATAATATTTTGAGAATTCCCAGAAGTTGATATGCCAAAAAATATATCACCGGTTTGTCCCATTCCCTCAAGTTGACGCGAAAAGACTTTGTCATACCCGTAGTCATTTCCGATTGCTGTTAAGTTGGAGGTATCTGTTGTAAGTGCTAGAGAGGGAATAGAAGGTCTATCAAATCCATATCTGCCGACAAGTTCTGCAGCAATATGCTGTGCATCAGCAGCACTTCCACCGTTTCCCGCCAAGATTGTTTTATTTTTACCCCTGTAAAGCTCTACACACAGTCTGCAGACCTCTACAATTTTATTTAATAACTCTTCATTTTGATATATAGCTTGTTTTGTTTCGTATGATTTTTTAATTTGATCTTTTATGTAATTTTTCATATAACATCCTAAAATAGTATATAAAATAATACCATATAATGAATTATTAAAGCTTCAAAAATAGCTAATATTATAGTGTGTGTTGCAAGATTTTATTTGAAATTTTTATGATTGT
>NZ_JACUTS010000109.1 GCF_014859695.1 Sulfurimonas sp.
AAGTTGCCACTGGATACGCAGTCGCAGTCGTAGTGATTTTTTATGGGTTGTTGGGAATAGAGATAGATTTAATAGTGAGGGAGTAGTGCCTGTGCATTGGACGGCTAAGCGTATTTTAGATAATTATAAAGAGAGTGATTGGAAATATTTACCACTTATAAAAGCATTGACGGCACTTTCTGCTTTGTTCCATGATTGGGGAAAATCAACAGCTCTTTTTCAGAAAAAGCTACAACCAAACAGTAAAATAAAAGGTGACCCGATTCGTCATGAATGGATAAGTTGTATTTTACTCAATGCTTTTATTTCACAAAATAAAGAAGATTGGCTCCATCGTTTAAGTGAGGGTGTAATAGATGAAACTTTATTGATGGCATCAGTTCAAGATGTTAATGAAAGGGTATTGCAAAATCTTCCATCTTCGGCACAACTGATACTTTGGCTAATTGCTTCTCATCATAAACTACCAAGTGAAGCAACTATGAAATCAATTATTGCAGATGAATATAACGGTGTGGCTTCTTTTTCTATAGAAGAAACCTTGCAATATATTAAACAATCATGGGGATATGAAAATAGAAGAGATGAAGAGGAGTATCAAAAACTCTTAAAACAGTGTTTCATTTTTCCTCATGGTCTCTTAAGTAACTCTTCTAAGTGGTTGAGTTTAGTCAAACGGTGGGCTACCAGACTTCTTGCACTTCAATCACTTTTAGATGAAGCTATAAATGACGGTAGTTATAGAGCCGTTTTGCATCATAGTCGTCTTTGTTTAATGCTGGGCGACCATAACTACTCTTCACAGGATAAAAATTCTTCCTATAAAGATATCACAGGACTTTTTGCAAATACGCATCCTAAAACCAAAGAGTTAAAACAAAAACTTGATGAACACTTATGCGGTGTTTACAAAAGTGCTATGAAAATTGTTCATTATTTACCCATGTTTGAGGACAAATCTCCTATAGTTAAAAATAATAGAGCCTTGAAAATAGCAAGTCCTAAAGAGTTTGCTTGGCAAGATAAAGCTGTACAAAAGATAAAAACGCTCATAAGTGAGGAGTCTCAAAAGAGAGGTTTTTTTGCTGTCAATATGGCTAGCACCGGATGTGGAAAGACTTTTGCAAATGCTAAAATTATGCAAGCTATCTCCAAAAATGGAGATTCTTTGCGATATGTTTTAGCCTTGGGGCTAAGAACTTTAACCCTGCAAACAGGTGATGAATATAGAGAAAGAATTGAGCTAAGTCAAGATGATTTAGCAGTTTTGATAGGTTCAAAAGCAATAATGGAACTCCACAATCACAAAGACAAACAAGAAGAAGATGTTGACAAGCATGATAAGTTTGGTTCAGAGTCTTTAGAGAGTTTGCTTGATGAAGAGGTGATGTATGAGTGCGATATTCCAGAGGATGGACTCAGTACTATTTTGCAAAAAGAGCGAGATAGGAAGTTTCTTTATGCACCCGTGCTAGTTTGCACAATTGACCATCTCATGGGAGCGGTGACAACTAAAAAGGGTGGGCGTTATATATTACCTAGTTTGCGAATGTTATCGTCTGATTTGGTTATAGATGAGATTGATGACTTTAGCGGGTCTGACCTTATTGCTATTGGGAGATTGGTACATTTAGCAGGGATGTTAGGGCGTGGTGTGATGATCTCATCGGCGACTATTCCGCCTGATTTGGCAGAGGGATATTTTAATGCTTATAAGAAAGGGTGGCAACTTTACGCTAAAGGGCATGAAGCAAAAAACAAGATAGTCTGTGCATGGATAGATGAGTTTAAAACAGAGGTAGAAGCGATTGAGAGCTTACAAAGCATAAGAGCATTAGAAATATATCAAGAGAGTCATAATCATTTTGTAGATAAGCGAATAGAACATCTACAAAAAGAACCCATAAAAAGAAAAGTAGAGATAATTGAGTGTCATAAGGCAATGGAGCAGAGCGAAGATGAAAGGGATGCAACAAAAGCAGAGATTTATTTTTCAAAAATAAAAGAAGCAATCATACACAAGCATCACCGGCACCACACTGTTGATAAAAAAAGTGCGAAACGAATCTCTTTTGGTGTTGTGCGTGTTGCCAACATATCACCTTGTGTAGCTTTAACAAAATTTTTAGCCATGGTTGAATATGAGGATGTCGAAATAAAAGTAATGGCATATCATGCTAATCAGGTATTGCTTTTACGCCATGAGCAAGAGAAGCATCTTGATGCTGTTTTAAAGCGTAAAGAAAAGCAAGATGAAGAGCCAAAAGCATTTGAAAATGAAATTATCCGTTCTCATATAGATGCCTCTCAAACGCAAGATATACTTTTTGTTTTGGTTGCAACCCCCGTAGAAGAGATAGGAAGAGACCATGATTTTGATTGGGCTGTGATTGAACCATCTTCTTATCGCTCTATTATCCAACTTGCAGGGCGTATACGACGTCATAGAGCAGGTGAGATAGTTAAGCCAAATATTGCTTTGATGCAATACAACTATAGAGCTTTTAAAAGAAGCGATGACGATAAGGGAAAATATTTTAATAAACCCGGGTATGAAGAAAATATTACACTCAATACGCATAATATCTCAAATTTAATAGATACAAAGCAGATAGCCGATAGACTTGATGCACGAGCTAGAATTAAAAAACCTAAAAAGTTAGACCAAAAAAATTCTCTAATAGATTTAGAACATTTTGCAACGCAAAAAGATTTGACCTCCTATAGTAATAAAGGGGCTGATTCTTTCCAAGGATATTTGGACGAGAGTTGGTTTCTAACCGCTCATCCCCTCTATCTTCATCCATTTAGAGAGGGAAAAGAGAGTATAAAAGTATATTTAACTTATAGCGAAAAAAATGATAACTATTTTTTTGCAGAGATAGATGAGCATGGTATGCCAAAAAATAGGGAAGAGATGCTACGGATAACGAAGCTAGAAAATGATGATATAGATACAAAGAGATTATGGCTAAACCGAGATTACGCTCATGTAATTGAAGAGTACGCATTAAAAAGCAATCAAACTAAAGAGGAGGTATCATTGAGGTATGGAGAGTTAAGTTTTGTGATTTACAAAGACAATGATGAGTTTGAATATAGTGACCAGTTTGGATTGGTGAAAAAATAAGGAGAAAAATTGACAGAACATGCAATATCTAAATTTTTTGACGAAAGAAAAGAACTTTGGATGAAAAAAAATCAGAAGAGTTCCATGTCTGATGATGAAGTATTAAAACTTCAAGGGAAATGTGAAGAGTTGTTTTCACTCGAAAAATGGCTTCCTGATGCTTCTTCGCGAGCAGGGCAGATTTCTATAGCAACACACCCTTGTACTTTTTCTCATCCAAGTGCAAGAAAAAATAAGAATGGGTATGTTACCCCGATTATAGCCGATACTCAAAGGCGAAACGATGGATTCCTTAGAAGCGGCAATGTAGAGGTTGAGCGTGATGCACTAGGAAATGCAGCCGCACTAGATGTTTACAAATTTTTAAATTTAGTGATGGGTGATGGTCAAAAACTGATAAATCACATAGAGTCAGAGAGTGAATTGGCAAAATCACTTTTAAGGATTAACGATAATAGTTATGAGCATTTA
Organism: Sulfurimonas sp.; assembly: GCF_014859695.1. Lineage (GTDB taxonomy): Bacteria > Campylobacterota > Campylobacteria > Campylobacterales > Sulfurimonadaceae > Sulfurimonas. The sequence goes on from NZ_JACUTS010000109.1 coordinate 3,602, forward strand.
AGAGATGGCTTTTGGGAGATGATAAACTCTCCGGAAGTTTTAGTCACAAGCGAAAAGATAAAGCAGGTTTATTTTCCTGTCAACCATGACTATCATCAACTCTCTATTTTAAGTAATTCCGGGATTATGTATCATCTTAAAAAGCGTATTGATACTATCCGTTTTGGTGATGAACTTAAAGAGATGCGAGAAAAGAGAAAGAAAAATGAATACTCGGATAAAGGTTATAGTGAGATTTATGATTTAACTCTTATAGGTTATGGAGGCACAAAGCCCCAAAATATTTCTGTTTTAAATTCTCAAAATGGAGGAAAAGCATATCTGCTTCGTTCTATGCCGCCTGTGCTGAAAAAAAGGGAGAACCATTTTCCTAAAAATGACTTTTTTCAAGATTCAATAAGAGCATGGGAGATTTCAGAAACTTTTGATGCTCTTTATAGAATCTATAGTACAGATTACAATAATATTAATATCCGCAATGGTCGTACCTACAGATATGAGCAGTTAATGGATAAAATCATCGAAAAGATGTGGTCGGTGCGTTTAATCTCTCAAGAACAATATTATGAACCAACCTCAAACTTAAAATCTTATCAAAAGATTTGGTTGTGCCATGAATATGAAGAGGTACGAGAAAAAGAGGATAATTGGTTGGATAAACTAGAAAACGAGATAACTAGATGGCTAGTTAAAAGCTATGAAAAACGAGTTAATAAAAAAGGTTTTCTAATTGGAGAAGAAGAGAAAAAAGATATGGCAGAAATAGTGCATAAGTATAGGGAGATGTTACGATGACACGACAACTATTATTGTTACCTCATTTAGAAGTACATAACGCAAATGCTCTCTCAAGTCCATTTACTATAGGTTTTCCTGCCATGACCGCATGGCTTGGAGCAACACATGCATTGCAGAGAAAGTTAAATAGCGATGGTTTTGAAGCTTTAAGATTTAAAGCAACAGGAGTGGTAAGTCATAATGCTAAGTTAGAGACTTTAAGAGGTGCATATGTTCACTCTATTATAGGAACCGGAAACCCCTTAGATAAAGATGGAAATCGCCCCTCGTTTATAGAAGAAGCTCGGATACA
>NZ_JACUTS010000025.1 GCF_014859695.1 Sulfurimonas sp.
GTAAAAATTTACACCATTTTACTTTATCTATGATTACAAGCATATAAATTTATATGCCAAATAATATTTTTGCTATAATAGCGCCACTATAAAATGATGAGGATTTTTTTTGAAACTTACAAATGAAGAGCTAAGAGAGAAGATAAATGAGTATAAAAAGAAGCTAAGCGTAACGGTTGTTGCGCACTTCTACCAAAGAGATGAAGTTTTTGAGATGGGTGATATCACTGGGGACTCTCTGGAACTTGCTATAAAAACAAAAGAGGATAAATCGGATTATGTCGTATTTTGCGGTGTCGGATTTATGGGGCAGAGCGTAAAAGTTTTATCGCCAAACAAGAGAGTTGTTATGCCAAAAGCAGCATGTTGCGCTATGGCTACGATGATTGATGGCATGCAGTTTGATGTATCGGTAAAAGCGCTTAATGAAGCGGGAATTAAAAATGAAAATATATTGCCTATAACCTATATAAATTCCAATGCCGAGGTAAAAGCCAAAGTCGCAAAGATGGGTGGCATGGTCTGTACAAGTTCAAATGCGAAAAAAATTATAACAAATGCGCTTGAAGAGGGTAAGAAGATACTTTTTGTGCCGGATAGATGCTTGGGGCAAAATATCGCAAATCAGATGGGGTTAAAATCTTGCGTAATCGGAGACGGGACAAACCTCGCTGAAGCAGACATCATCTGTTTTAACGGTTTTTGTTCGGTTCATCAGCTCTTTAGCGTAGATGATATCAACTTTTACCGTAAAAAATATCCCGGTATTTTGATAGTCGTTCATCCTGAGTGTGATCCTGCAATCTGCAATGCAGCCGATTTTGTAGGTTCGACTTCGCAGATTATAAAGTACATTAAAGAGTTGCCGGAGGAGCAAAAAGTAGCGGTTGGAACCGAGTTTAACCTAGTCAACCGTTTACGCAAAAAAAACACTTATGTCCTCTCATCTACAAAGCCTGAGTGTCCGACCATGAATGAGACAACTCTGCAGGATTTGTACGACATACTAAAATCGATTGACGAGGGTGCTCCGCTCAATGAGATACTTGTAGATGAAGAGACGCAAAAATGGGCGAAAATCGCCTTAGAGAGAATGTTGGCACTATGATGGAGGAGTTTGTAAAAGCTTCATTGGAGCAGGATGTAGGTCGCGGAGATCTCTATGCTCTGGTTGAGCCTAGTATAAGCGCAACTGCAAGAATCATTGCCAAAAGTGACGGTATTGCGGCAGGGGAGGAGTACATAAACATTTTGGCTAAACTTGAAGATTTTGAAATCAGCTGGAATGTTCATGACGGCGAGAGCTTCTCTAGGGGCGATATTTTGGCAAATATTAGCGGAACTTCACATGTGCTCTTAAAGATTGAGAGAACTTTTTTAAACATGCTGCTACATGCAAGTTCAATCGCAACTTTGACTAAGAAGTATGCAGATATACTCCAGCCTTACGGAGTTAAGCTTTTAGACACCAGAAAAACAAGGCCGCTTCTGAGAGTTTTTGAAAAGTATGCAACTCGCTGCGGCGGAGCGGTAAATCATAGAATGGGACTTGATGATTCTCTGATGATTAAAGACACGCACCTAAAAACTATTGATGATTTGAAAATATATATAAAAAAAGCAAGAAACAAAATCCCTTTTACTGCAAAAATAGAGGTAGAAGCAGAGAGTTTTGAGATGGCAAAAGAGGCTTTTGAAGCTGGTGCCGACATTGTTATGTGTGACAACATGACGCCTGAGGAGATTTGCGAGGTTGTAAAATACAGAGATGAAAACTTTGCACATGTACTGCTTGAAGCCAGCGGAAATATATCTCTGCAAACCATAGAGTCTTACGCCAAAACAGGTGTTGATGCAATCAGCAGCGGTTCGCTTATCCACCAAGCAAACTGGATCGATTTATCAATGAAAATGGATTAAAAAATTAATTCATGGCTGATGATCAGGAAAAAACCGAAGAACCCACTTCCAAGAAGATAGAAGACGCCAGAAAAGAGGGGAATGTTCCAAAGTCGCAAGATGCGTCGGGGGTTATGACTCTTTTTATTGCAATACTCGCTTTTTTGCTTCTTTTTCCATATATGAGCGCGCATATGCTTGCTCTCTCCAAATACTACTTTTCACTTCTAGGCATGCCTCTTGATAGAGCTTTAATGGTAGATATCGCTATTGTGACCATAAAAGAGTTTCTCCTTATTGTTATGCCTCTTACGATTTCGGTTGCTATTGCGGGTGTAGTAGCGGCTATTGCTCAGTTTGGGTTCTTATTTACTACAAAAGCAATTACTCCTGATTTTAAAAAAATAGACCCAATAAAGGGGACAAAAAATCTTTTTTCAATGAAAAAAATCATTGAAGGCATCAAGATAACATTTAAATCTTTTACGACCCTGGGCATCGGTTTTGTTTTTTTCTTCCTTTTTATAACAGAACTTCCTACCGTCGCACTCTTTGGGTTGGGCGACCAGATGATATGGCTTAGAGACAAGGCTATAGTTATCGCATTTGTGATGCTTTTTATTATTTTTGTATTTGCGATTATTGACATAATAATTGTGAGAAAGCAGTACTTTGACGGACTTAAAATGAGCAAACAAGAGATTAAGGATGAGATGAAAAACATGGATGGAGATCCGCTCATAAAAGCAAAAATCCGCCAGATTCAGATGCAGGCATCAAGAAAGAGAATGATGTCCGAGGTTCCTCATGCTGATGTCGTTATAACAAACCCGACACACTATGCAGTTGCCATCAAGTACGACGAGCAGAAGTCGCATGCGCCAATAGTCGTGGCAAAAGGGATGGACAATATAGCGTTGCAGATTAAAAAAATAGCCAGAGAAAACAGTGTTCATATTGTTCAAAATCCTCCTTTGGCAAGAAGTTTGTATGCGCAGGTTGATTTAGACAGACCTATACCGAGTGAGCTCTTCGCGGCTGTAGCAGAAGTGCTTGCCTATGTTTACAAAATGAATAAGAAGTAGTATACAATTCTCAAAAAGATATATAAATTGAATGAAATTTTAGAAAAAATTCAAAAAGCCGAGCATATTGTTCTTATCTCACATGTGAATCCTGATGCGGACTCTCTTGGGAGCGCGAGTGCCATGTACACTTTCTTGCTTCAAAATCATAAAAAAGTATCTTGGTTTTGTGAGACTCTTGTGTTAAACCAAAAGTTATCTTTTTTGCCGTGGTTTGAAACAATTAAGTCTGTGTTTCCTAACTCTGCAGATTTGGTAATTTCGCTTGATTGTGCCTCCAAAGAACGCTTAGGTGTACGGGTAGAGTGTGAGTTGATCAACATTGACCACCATGCTACTAACACAAATTTCGGCGATTTAAATTTTGTACAACCTGCGTTCATAAGTACAACGGCAATTTTATATGACTTTTTTAAAGCAAACAACGCCAGGATAAACAAAAAAATGGCAACTTCTATATATGCAGGAATACTAGACGATTCAGATGCTTTTTTGTCCCAAAGTGTCGATGGTACGACATTTGCTGCAGTTTGTGAATTGATAGAATTGGGTGCAGACTTTCAACTTTGCAACAAAAAAGTTATAAAAAGCGTCTCACTGGCTGCTCTTAGATTGAAGTCTCTCATGTTTAAAAACATGACGCTAGAACAGGATGCAAGGGTTGCACTCTTTTGTGTGCGCAACGAGGAGATGAGAGCGAGCGGTGCAGTTGCGCAGGATTGCGAATTACCGCTTGAAGAGTCTTTGTATCTTCCACATGTTGAAGTTGCTTTGTTGCTTAGAGAGCAGGGTAATTTAAAGATAAAGTGTTCGCTTCGCTCCAACTCGTCTGTAGATGTCGGCAAAATTGCCGCTCTTTTTGGCGGCGGCGGACATGTGAGCAGAGCAGGTTTTGAGACTTATGAGAAGCTCTCTTTAGATGAAGTAAAAATTAAAATATTAGATTTAATAAAAAAGGAGTTATAGCTTGAGAAGAAGAAAAGAAAAAGGATCTTCAGCACTGCTGCTAGGTATTTTGGCGGTAGTCGTAGGTGTTGGTCTATATGTATACAATTCGGAGATGTTTGAGAGAGAAGTTCCTGTAATTTCAATGAAAAACAGTGGGTACTGGAATCTTAAAAACCCGCTTGAGATAAAAATGGATGACAGTAGCGGTCTAAAATCGTATAGAGTGACGCTTGTTACAAAATCAGAAGAGACGCTTCTTTATCATGAACAGTTTTTAACTCCAAAACAGTCTCTGAATGTTAGTGTTGAGCCTCCAAAAAGTGCTTACGCAATGAGCGAAGATGAGATTAAAATAGTTGTTGAAGCAGAGGATTCAAGCAAGTGGAATTTTTTAAAAGGAAACATTGCTATAAGTGAATTTAAGCTCAAAATTGATAAAAAAAGACCTGTTTTAGGCACAATCGCAAACTCCTATAAGATAAAAAAAGGGGGCGCAGCACTTGTAGTTTTCAAAGCTGAAGATGAAAACCTAAAAGAGCTCTATATTCAGACAAATTTTGATAAAAAATTTAAAGCACAGCCTTTTTATAAAGAGGGATACTATATCTCACTTTTAGCATGGCCTGTTACAGAATCGACATTTAAAGCTACCATAATCGCAAAAGACAAAGCTGATAACATCTCACGAGTCAATGTTCCCCTCTTTTTAAAAGACGCGACCTACAGAGTTTCAAATATAAAGATAAGCGAGAGTTTTTTAAAAGGAAAAATCGCCGAACTTGCCCAAGAGTTTGTCCAGACACAAGGTATTACTGACTCTATAGAGCAGTTTAAAATCATAAACGAAGATATAAGAGTTAAAAATGAAGAGCTCATTCATGAGATAACGTCAAAAGTTTCAAGTGAGATGATTGATGATTTTAGAATGAACAAGATGTATCCTCTTAAAAATGGTGCCGTGGTTGCTCATTTTGGAGATCATAGACTCTACTCTTACAACGGGGAAAAAATCAGTGAGTCATACCATTTGGGTCTTGATCTTGCTAGTAATGCTATGGCGGAGATTAAGCCGCAAAACGGCGGCGATGTGGTTTTTACAGGATATAACGGACTTTACGGCAATATGCCTATAATCTCTCATGGATTAGGGCTTTATACGCTTTATGGACACTGCTCAAGCGTTAATGTCAACATGGATGATAAAGTAAAAAGCAATTCACACATAGCAAATACCGGAAAAAGCGGTTATGCAATGGGAGATCATCTCCATTTTGGCATTTTAATCCAAGGAATAGAGGTTCGTCCTGCAGAGTGGATGGATGATACATGGATAAAATTAAATATAAATGACGTTATTAATAACGCGAAGAGCATTATAGATAAGAAGTAACTGACCCTATAGTTCTCGAAAAACTTGTTTTTCGTAGCTTCTAGGTATGCTAACCAATGGCATACTCCATGACAAGGGGGTTGTAGGGACTTTAGTCTCTGCCACTAAAACGGACGTGTTCGTTTTAGTGCGTAACATCAGTAAAAAAGTAAATTTAGTGTACAATTTGTACTAAAGTAAGAGATAGGAACATGAGATGTACCAAACAACTATAAAAAAGAGTGTTGAACTTGTCGGAATAGGTCTTCATAAGGGTTCTGCGGTTAAATTGAGACTTGAGCCTTTGGAGTCAAACAGCGGTTTGATATTTTATCGAAGTGATGTGGATGTAGCAATTCCTCTTATCCCTGATAATGTTGTTGATACGAAAATGGCTACTGTCATCGGAAAAGACGGCTATGTTATCTCTACAATAGAGCATATGCTCTCTGCCGTCTACGCTTATGGAATTGATAATCTAAGAATTATTGTAGATGCCGACGAGATTCCGGTTATGGACGGAAGCAGTGCAAGTTTTTGTATGCTTTTGGATGAAGCCGGCATAGTTCAGCTAGATGTTCCTAAAAAAGTGATGAGAATCAAAAAAGAGGTAATAGTTCAAGAGGGGGATAAGTATGTCAAGCTCTCTCCTTCGCCCGATTTGAAATACGGTTTTACCATTAAATTCCCTCATCCGGTAATTCAGAAGCAGGAGTATATTTTAAACTTTACCAAGCAGAACTACAAGGATGAGATTTCGCGCGCTAGAACATTTGGTTTTTTGCATGAGGTTCAGTATCTACGTTCAAAAGGTCTTGCTCTTGGCGGTTCTTTAGAAAATGCTGTCGTACTGGATGAGAAAAAGGTTCTAAATCCTGAGGGGCTTAGGTTCCCTGATGAGTTTGTAAGACATAAAATACTTGATGCAATCGGCGATATGGCACTAATCGGCATGAACTTTGTAGGCAACTATGAGGCAATGGCAGGCAGTCATGACCTTAATCATAAATTGACACTTGAGCTTTTAAAAGATGCGCAAAACTATGAAGTCATTGAGCTTGTGGGCGAAAAAACGCTGGAGTTAGAAAAAGCGTATGCATAAGAGCGTTGATTTAGTTTTTATAACTCTGTGCTCTCCTATTCAAATTGGAATATATGAAGATGCAAAACTGATTAGAACAGTTCAAAGCGATGAAAAAAGCTCTGAAGTTTTGCCTACTATTTTTAAAAATTTATCGATAGAGTACAACATAAAAGGACTCTATTATGCAAATGGACCCGGCAGTTTTATGGCTATAAAAATTGCATATATTTTTTTAAAATCTATGAGTGTACTAAAAAATATACCTCTTTTTGCAACAGATGCATTTTATTTTAATAAAAACCAACCAATCAAAGCGATTGGAAAGCTATATTTTGTTAAAATTTCATCAGAAATAAAAACTCAAAAATTAGAAACGGCACCGGAGGCGAATTTTATGCTTCCAAATGTGCTTGAGTATAACGAGTTTAGTACAGCTGCGTCCCCTCTTTACGCTATAGGGGCAGTTGGATAGGAAAAAAGTGACAGTAAGTGTACCGGCAACAAGTGCGAACCTCGGACCTGGATTTGACTCTTTGGGTTTAGCAGTCAATTTGCGAAACGTGGTTGAGTTTCATCCATCAAAATTTTTTAGTGTCAGTATAAAAGGCGAGGGTGAAAACAATCCTAAGTTAAAAGGCAACAACCTGTTTGTAAGTATCTTCAATGAACACTACAACAGACTTACCAAAAAGCGTCAAAGCTTTAAATTTACGTTTTACAATCAGATACCTATGTCAAGAGGCCTTGGCAGCTCTTCGGCAGTAATTGTGAGTGCGATTGCAAGCGCGCATGAAGCAGCGGGAATAAACGTCTCAAAAAGAAGAATACTCAATCATGCTTTAGTTTATGAGTCTCATCCGGACAATATTACTCCGGCGGTTATGGGTGGTTTTAATGCTGCGACCGTGGAGAAGGGAAAGGTCTTTTCGCAAAAAAAGCATCTCCCGGACTACATAAAAGCGGTTGTGGTCATTCCAAATAAACAGATGAATACCGCAAGAGCAAGAATGCTACTTCCAAAATCATACTCTAAAGAGAACGCTATCTATAATCTCTCCCATACGGCGCTTAGCGTTGCCGCTTTTTTTAATGAGGATTGGGAGATTTTAAAGCTTGCTTCTCAGGATAGGTTTCATCAAAAAGCAAGAATGAAAACTTTACCGGAACTCTTTGGTGTCCAAAAAATAGCCTATGAGAGCGGTGCGTTAATGAGTACTCTCTCGGGTAGCGGCTCAACATTTTTTTCGATGGTATACGATGAAGATTCCGTTGCGATTGCAAACAAGCTGAGTCAAAAATTTCCGGAATTTGTTGTAAAGATACTGGATTTTGATAATGATGGACTTATTGTAGAAAAATAGGTTAGTTTATATCTTCTTACTAAATCAAGGAACTTTTGGATATAATGGCGAAAAAATTTACCCAACCTCTTAGGATGTGTATCTCTTGTAGGCAAAGAGATGCACAGACTAATCTTATAAGACTTCAGTGCATAGATTCACAACTTAGTCTTTTTAGAGGGAGCGGCAGAAGTTTTTATATATGCAAAATTTGTCTTGAAGATAACAAGAAAGTATTAAAAGCGCTTATGCGGCAATGCAAGAGCGGTGATAGAGACAAACTTGCCAAAACACTAAAGGAGATCATCACTGATGACAGAAAAAGTTAGAGTACATGAAGTTGCAAAAGAGCTAGGGATAACTTCAAAAGATGTTGTTAAAAAGGCCTCAGATATGGGTCTTGACGTAAAGTCGGCAAATAGCTCGGTTACCATGCAAGAAGCAGAAAGTTTAATGAACTATATTATGAGCGGCGAGCATGCAGAAGCACCAAAACTAGAAACTGATACAGCTGTTAAAACAACCGGTGATACTCAAAAAAAAGAAGAAACTCCTCAGGAAGAAACTCCAAAATCTGAAGATAAAAAACCTGATGCCAAGCAGGGTGAAAGCGCTAAAAAAGAAGTTACTGCAAAAAAAGATGAGACTACTCAGAAAAAAGCAGAGACAAAAGAGGAAAACTTAGAAATAGAAGCTAGCGATAAGACTCAAAAAGAATCTCAAAGCCCTATAGCTGCAGAAGAGCCTAAGAAGATGCAGATTAAAAAATCAGGTCTTACAATCGTTAAAAAGAGAAAACTGCCTCAAGAGATTGAAGAAACAGAGGCATTTGCTCAAACCTCAAGACAAAAAAATACAGTATCTACATATGGCAAAATGAGTGCAGATGTTTTAGAAGAGCTGGCAAAAAAGAAAAAAATAAAACAAGCTGCCGGAGCTAAAAAACAGGAACAGGGTATAAAAATTGATATTTTTGGCGGTTCACTAAGTGAAGTTTCTATGGATATGGACGATCAGGTTGTTCTGCTTGATTTAAATGCTACAGAGAGACGCGAAATTGTAGAAGAGCCTAGAAAACCTAAGCCTCCAAAACCTATTGGAAGAAATGCAAATAAAAAAGCCGCTCCTAGGGGCAGAAAAGTTTCTCGTGATAAGAGAAAAAAATATGCAAAAGATAAGCCGGAAGATTTAATAGTAACACATGTTGAAATACCTGAAGATATCCGTGTTTATGAATTTGCAGAAAAGATTAATCATACAATTTCTGATGTTATAAAAGTTCTCTTTAATCTTGGTTTGATGATGACTAAAAATGACTTTTTAGGAAGTGACGAGATTGAGATTTTATCTGAAGAGTTCGGCGTTGAAGTAACTATTGTAGATCCAAAAGATGCTTTTAACTACGAAGAAGATATGGCGCAAGATTCTGATGAAAACAGTACAAAGAGACCTCCTGTAATTACAATCATGGGGCATGTTGACCACGGTAAAACTTCACTTTTAGATGCAATTAGAAAAGCAAAAGTCACAGAAGATGAGGCAGGTGGTATCACGCAGCATATCGGTGCATATACGATTGAGCAAAATGGAGAGGCCATAACTTTTATAGATACTCCAGGTCACGCGGCGTTTTCTCAAATGCGTCAAAGAGGTACTGATGTTACGGACATTATCGTAATAGTTGTAGCAGCTGATGATGGTGTTAAACCTCAAACCCAAGAGGTTATAAAACTGGCTAAAGAGTCCGGCGTACCTGTGATAGTCGCACTTAACAAGATGGACAAAGAGAGTGCAAACCCAGACATGGTAAAAGGTCAGATGGCAGAGCGCGGTCTTAGCCCTGTTGATTGGGGCGGAGATATAGAGTTTGTTCCAGTATCTGCAAAATCAGGAATGGGAATAGATGAACTCCTTGAAAACATCCTTCTAACTGCTGAAGTTTTAGAGCTAAAAGCAAATGAAAATGCTATGGCAAAAGCTGCTGTTGTTGAGTCATCACTTGAAAAAGGGCGTGGACCGGTTGCAACGGTAATTGTGCAAAACGGAACGCTCAGAGTCGGCGATTACGTTGTTTGCGGTAGCTCATATGGGCGTGTTAAAGCTCTGATAGATGAAAATAAAAAACAGATTAAAGAGTTAAAGCCAAGTCATACGGCAGTAGTTGTCGGGTTGAATGAAGTTCCATCTTCGGGTGAAGTTATGATGGCTATGGATAGTGACAAAGAGGCAAGAGAGTATGCTCAAAAACGTCACGAATATGATAGAAATAAAGAGCTTTCTCATAGTACTAAATCTACTTTAGAAGATATGACAAGTATGATTGCCGAGGGAAGATTGAAGTCTCTTAAAGTTGTTCTTAAAACAGATGTTCACGGTTCATTAGAAGCGATTAGAAGTTCACTAAACGAGCTTAGAAATGAGGAAGTTAAAATAAATATTATCTCATCAGGCGTCGGCGGAATTACTGAAAATGACGTTGAGCTTGTTGCAAACAGTGAAAACTGTGTATTGCTTGGATTTAATGTTCGTCCGACGGGAAGTGTTAAAGCACTTGCTAAACAGAAAAATGTAGATATTAAAACATACTCGATTATCTACCAGCTTCTTGATGATATGACGGGTATGTTAACCGGCATGATGGCGCCTAAGTTCTCGGAGATAAATACCGGTCAAGCAGAGGTTAGAGATACATTTAAAGCGCCTAAAGGTATGGTTGCAGGATGTGTTGTTGTTGATGGTAAACTTATTCGCGGAGGACTTGTTCGTGTTATACGCGATGGAGTTGTTATACATGAGGGCGAACTTACATCTCTTAAGCGTTTCAAAGATGATGTCGAAGAGATAGGCAACGGTTATGAGTGTGGTGTTATGATTAAGGGTTATGATGATGTTATAGTCGGAGACGTAATTGAGACATTCAAAAAAATTGAGCAAAAAGTATCATTATAGAAGGCATTATAATGAATAAAATCCATTATAATGGCAGGGACACAATGTCCCTACAACCCCCTTGCCATGGAGTATGCCATTGGCTAGCATACCTAAAAGCTATAAAAAACAAGTTTTTTAAGATTGGAGTTTAGATTATGACCGAAGCCCAAATAAAATTAAAGAGAACTGAGTCGCTTCTTCTTGAACTGATTCCCGAAGCTATTGGTTCTTTGAACGACAAGAGGCTGCATGAGCTTAATATTATAGATATAAAGTGTTCGCGAGGAAGAAGTGATGCAAAAGTCTATATAGATCCTGCCTCTTTCAGTGTGCAGGAGAAGAGCGATTTTTTAAAATTATTAAAAAATGCAAGACCTATTATCGAGACATTTTGTATGAAAGAGCAGGGCTGGTTTCGCTCTCCTAGCCTTACATTTGAGTTTGATGAACAGTTGAAAAAAGTTCAAAATATTGAAGAGTTATTTAAAAAAATTGCTAAAGAGTAGGCGAGTGCATTTATGAGTTTAGAAAAAGATATAGAATCGTTTGTAAAATCGGTAGGATTGGAACTCTATGACATCTCTATTGTCAATGATGGCGAGGATTCGATCTACAGAATCAGTGTTATCTCAAACGAGATAGAAAATAATAAAAGAAAAAATGTCTCTTTAGATGATTGTGTTAACTTAACGCATCTAATTTCACCTCTTCTAGATGTTGCACCGCCTGTTTCAGGGGATTATAGACTTGAAGTCGGTAGTCCGGGAATTGAGAGAAAAGTTACAACAATCAAACAATTTGGACTCTGCGTAGGAGAAAAAGTTGCTATTTCATTAAAATCAAAAGAGAAGCTCAAAGGAACTCTGCTTAAAGTTGAGGGTTCAAAGATTTTCTTAGATGTTGATGGTGAAGAGGTTACAGTTGATTTTTCTGAAATTTCAAAAGCGAAAACCTACTTTGAATGGTAATAGACACACAGTTTTACATGAAGTTGGCCTTAGATGAGGCATGGAAGTATCAGGGTTTAACATACCCAAATCCTGCAGTCGGCTGCACTATTGTATCTCAAGAGGGTGCAATTTTAGCAATCGAAGCTCACAAATATGCAGGTGCGCCTCATGCTGAAGTCGAAGCGTTAAAATCGGCATATTTCAGACTAACAAACGATTCAAAAATTTTAGACCTTCATGAATCATACCAAATCCATACATATCTTTTGCAAAACCACGACAACTGCTTTGGGGGCACGACTCTTTTTACAACTCTTGAGCCATGCTCACATGTCGGAAAAACTCCATCATGTGCATCTCTTATCTCTAAACTTGGCATAAAAAAGCTTTTTATAGGTTCAATTGATTCCAATATAGAAGCTTCAGGCGGAGCAGAGATTGTAGCAAGCGCGGGTATTGATGTAGAGAGAGCTGTTTTAGCAAAAGAGTGCGGCGCGCTTTTGGAGCCTTTTAATCTATGGAGAAAAGAGAATTTTGTCTTTTTTAAATGGGCGCAGAGATTAAACGGCACGACTGATGGCGGTATTATCAGTTCTGCTAAATCAAGGGCTTTGGTTCATGCCATGAGAGATGTTTGTGATCTGCTGGTCATCGGAGGCAACACCGTTAGAGTAGATAGACCCACACTTGATGCCAGATTGGTTGAGGGCAGAGCTCCCGATATTTTGATATACTCAAAGAGCAGAGAGTTTGACAAAACAATCCCGCTCTTCAGTGTTAAGGACAGAAAAGTGATAATAAGCGACAATTTTTCACTTTTAAAAAACTATAAAAATATTATGATTGAGGGCGGAGAAAAAATGTTTGAACTCTCAAGGGAAGTGACAAACAGTTATCTCTGTTTTCTATCGCCCTCTATTGGCGGAAATAACAATTTTACAAGCATTAGCGAGAAGTTGGAAATTTTAAATATACAAAAAGATGAGCAAGATATAATTATGTGGATTAAGCAAGCAGATAACGGGGGAGACAAGTAGAATGGAAAAGCAGGAAAAAATCGTATCGATGTTTGACAATATCGCATCTACATACGACACGGCTAACCGTGTTATGAGCATGGGAGTCGATAAGAGCTGGAGACGAAAGGCATGTGATTTGGCTTACGGCTTTTATGCAAAAGAGTCTATCGATAAGATTGTCGACGTTGCTTGCGGAACCGGCGACATGATGGATTTTTGGAAAAAAAGATCAGAGGTAAACGGTATAGCGATTGGCGAGATACTCGGAGTAGACCCATCTAATGGGATGGTAAATGTGGCAAGAGAGAAGTTTCCTAAATTTAACTACCATATAGCAAAAGCTACAGAGATTCCGCTTGATGATGAGAGTGCCGATATTTTAAGCATTACATACGGTATAAGAAATGTTGTTGAGAGAGAAGCAGCACTTAAAGAGTTTAACAGGGTTTTAAAAGATGGCGGGCTTGTAGTTATTTTAGAGTTTATGAAAAATGAAAACCCTTCGCTTCTTGGAAAAATAAGAGATTTTTATATGAATAAAATCCTGCCAAAAGTGGGCGGTTTTATCTCCAAAAATCTAGAAGCGTATGAGTATCTTCCAAATTCAATAGGCGATTTCTCAACGGTTGAAAATATGCAAAAAGAGCTTATTGAAGCAGGTTTTGAGATCGTCTATACAAAGAGTTTTTCGATGGATATCTCAACACTTTTAATTGCAAGAAAAAAATAGGCAGCAGAGTTTGCAAACACTAAGTGTCTCTTCTTTAAACGAGCAGATTAAAGCAGTTTTAGAGAGCACCTTCTCCAGAGTATTGGTAGAGGGTGAACTCTCCCGCGTAACAATTCACAACAGCGGACATATCTACTTCACGCTAAAAGATGCATCATCATCAATAAAAGCGGTTATGTTTAAGGGAAATGCCTCAAAGTTGAAGTTTGAACTTCAAGAGGGGTTAAAGGTTATCCTTGATGGAGCCATTACGCTTTACAAACCGCGCGGAGAGTACCAGATAAACTGCTTTAGCATTCAGCCCTCAGGTCATGGGGCTTTGGCTCTGGCGTATGAACAGCTGAAAAACAAACTCGCTTCGCAGGGCTACTTCGATGCCGAAAGAAAAAAAACTCTCCCAAAATTTCCAAAAAAAATTGCTCTCATCACCTCTGCAACGGGGGCTGCTCTGCAGGATATGCTCAGAGTTGCACAAAACAGATATAGAGTTTTAGAGATAGATATCTATGATGTTTTGGTTCAGGGTGAAAATGCAGCTCCTGCTATACTTAAGGCTCTTTGTTTAGCCGATACCAAAGGGTATGATATTATCGTGGTTGGACGAGGCGGCGGAAGCATGGAGGATCTGTGGGCATTTAACGAAGAGAGTGTAGCAGATGCAATTTTTAAGGCAAAAACAGCTGTAGTCTCTGCTGTCGGGCATGAGATAGACTGGGTAATAAGCGATTTTGTGGCAGATTTAAGGGCACCTACTCCAAGTGCGGCTATGGAGATGATACTGCCTGATACCAATGAGCTGTATCAATATATAGACTCTGTTGAGTTGCAATATATTCAACTGCTTAAACAGAAGATTTACAATGCTAAACAGGAGTTGACACATTTGATAAACTTATATTCAGGGCACTCAATCGAGAAGAAGATAAGCCAAAAAATCGAGGATGTAAAACAGTTACAAACCTCCTATAATCAAACTATTTCGTTTAAAATGCAGAGCTTCTCCAAAGAGATTGAATCCATTAAGATAAGATTTCCTCATGTCATAGATAGCAGAATCAATATTGCTCAAAATCAAGTGACAACAATGCAAAAAATGCTAGAATCGAACAATCCAAAGTTAAAAAGCAAAAAAGGTTTTGTTCAGATTTCTAAAGATGCCAAAGTTATTGACATTGCTTCTTTAGAGGTTGATGAAGTTTTTGATTTAATGAGTGATAGTGTAGCAGTGAGCGCAAAAGTGCTTGAAAAAAGAGATACATAGGGGTTTATATGAAATATCCAGAGTTTTTTGATACTATAGATACAATTAAAGTTGTCGATCCGTTGGCTAATATTTTAGGTGCATTTGAAAAGGGCATCTATGAGTTTAACTATCTTGAGATTGTCAAAGCGTCAGGTCATAGTTGTCCTACTGTAGCGGGTGCTTACATAACAGCATATGCGGGGCTAAAAGCTCTCTATCCAAATGGACCGGCGGTAAGAGGCGAGATAAAAGTTGAGTTTAAAGAGTCGCTTGAAGATGGTGTGGCAGGCGTTATAAGCAATGTCATCTCTCAAATAACAGGAGCTACTGACAAGAGTGGCTTTAAAGGTTTAGGTGGTAAATTTGCACGTCACTCTTTGATGCATTTTGATGCAAAGATTAGTTCAGCTGTAAGATTTACAAGAGTGGATAACGGCAAAAGCGTAGAGGTCTATTATGATCCTTCATTAGTCGGAGGAAGTCCGAAAATGCAACAGCTTATGCAAAAAATGATGGGCGGCATGGCAAATGAGGCAGAGATTAAAGAGTTTGGCGAGCTTTGGCAAGATAGAGTAAAAAGAATTTTTGACAATATGCCAACTGTCGTTAAGGTTATGATTTAAGGTCTGTAATTTTTTTGTAATCGTACTATGATATACTTTCTGTACAAACAAAAGAGGAGTCAAAATGACTCTTTCTTGCCACAAGGCAAAGCTTTAGTGACTGAATATGATTTGGACTTTGTTCAAATCATATGAGATTTAATGGTAGGAGTAGTTATGGCATATTTTGACAACGTCAAAGTTGGAGACGCCGTTTATGGGCTAGTGTTTGGTTCGGGTAAGGTGTCTCAACTCTTTGACAACAGTCACTACAAAATAATGGTAAACTTTGAAAATGATTATGAGGTTCCATATACTGAGGATGGAATTCCGGGATGGGGAAGCTTTAGTAAGCAGACGCTATTTTATAAAAACGACATAGATTTGACCGATGTCGATTTTTCTCCCGTTTCTAAAATACTCTCCGTTAAAAAAATCATAAAACTAAAAGAGAAGAAAAAGCTTCAAGTAAGACTTCCCTCTGGCATCTGGAAGAGCGTAAAAAAAGCAGAACCTGCATATGTAGAGGATCTTTTAGAGAGAGAAAAATATCATATGTTTAGAAAAAAACCCAAATAAAAGAGAAATAAAACTCTGTATGAAAATAGCTCAATATAGCCGTATAATCTATACACCAATAGGTCAAATGATTGCAATCTCAAGCCAGAGCGCAATTGTCTCATTTGACTTTTTACAAGAGGGCAAAACATATCAAACTACCAACGCTTCACATCCTCTTTTACTTAGGCTAGAAGAGGAAATTGGCGAGTACTTTGCAGGGAAGAGAAAAGAATTTAGCTTGCCGCTCTCTCTAAGCGCAACAGAGTTTCAAAAGGGTGTTTGGAATACACTTCTCAAGATACCCTACGGCAAAACAATCTCATACGCACAAGAGGCTAAAATATTTGGCAATCCAAAAGCCACAAGAGCGGTTGCAAATGCCAACGGCAAAAATCCAATCTCGATTATCATACCATGTCACCGCGCTATAGCATCAAATGGAAGCATCGGTGGATACACGGGAGGAGTGTGGAGAAAAGAGTTTTTACTCTCTTTAGAGAGAGCAAAATAGTATTTTTATTTCATGATTAGAGGCGGAAAATATGTGTGTAGAGTGACTGCCGTTTGCGCTGAGAGTTTTTTCATAAGCTTGTCAAATCTATCCTCTTTGTTCCAGAGCGGATCGCTTACTCCGCTTAGCAGTGCCAGCCTGTTTTTAGCGTCATATTCGACACCGATACTATCAATTAAACCCACATCTTTGGCTTGTTTGGACGTAAAGATGTGCGCATTTGCAAATGTGTCTCTTTTTTTAATATCTAGACCTCTGGCATTTGCCACATCGGCAGTAAAGAGGTCATAAGTTCCCTGTATGACTTTGTTCAACTCATTTATCTCATAATCTGTCCACTGTCTATCGGATGCACCCACCTTTTTATATTTTCCGGCTTGTATACTCTGTGATTTTATGCCTACTTTGTCCATGAGCTCACTAACGTCAGCCCCTTGCATAATAACACCTATGCTTCCGACCATTGAGCCCGGGTTTGCGACTATCTCATTTGCCCAGATGCTTGCATAGTAGCTTCCGCTCGCTATTGTTCCGCTGGCATAAACAATAACCGGTTTTTTCTCTTTTGCTCTTTTTATGGCATAGGCAACTTCGATAGATGGTGCAACTGCTCCGCCCGGCGAGTCAACATTAAGCAAAATGCCCTTTACGAACTTGTTAGAAGCTGCTTCATCTATCTGATTTACGATTTCTGAAACCTCCATAACAGGACCTACAAGATATATCTGCTCAAGATTGTGCGGCTTTAAGTCCTCTTTGCTTTGCGGTGCAAATATCCAAAAAAGTAGAAGCAAAAAGAGCATAGCTTTGAAATGCTCTTGGATAAATTTCATTGTGGCTAAAACCGGAGAAAATAATTTTTTAATAAACTGCATCATATACCTTTTTCTAACTTTCCGTTAATGTAAACTTTTGAGATATTATATCTATGAAGTATTAAATGGATAGCCAACTCATCGCTAGGTTCGCTATCTAAATCGAGTACTATCATGTCGGCATTTTTGCCCTCTGCTATCTCGCCGCTATTTATTCCAAGAGCATCTGCCGCGTCTTTTGTTACGCTCTTTATAAGATTTTTTGCCAGCTCTAAAAGAGGCATATTTGAGTGCATAAAAAGGGCACATTTCATCTCCTCAAAGAGGTCAAGTTTATAGTTTGAACTGAGTCCGTCCGTTGCGCATATCCATCTGATGTTATGTTTTTGTAGTTTTTGCAGATCAAGCGCACCGTTGCCAAGAAGTCTGTTTGAAATCGGGCAGTGTATAACTGTATGTCTGTTTGAAGAGAGGGTTTGAAACTCCTCTTCGTTTGCTTTTACAACATGTGTTAAGAGCGTTTCATATCCATTAAAATATTCCAAAAATTCACTTGAACTGCTAACGGAACTCTTCTGTTTTAACAAATTTTCAAAAAAATCTTTAAAATCTCCTTCGTTTTTGTCAAGCCACTCTCTCTCAGCGGAGCTCTCCATGAAGTGAGCGCTGAGTTTAAGCTTCTCATTTTTTACGATTTGAAGTGCTTTTTTGATTAAAATCGGATGCACGGAGTAGGGCGAATGTATGGCAACTGCAGGGTAAAATCCCTCTCTTTTAACGCTCTTTGAAGCATCAAGGCGTGCTAGAAAATCTCCAAAAAGAGCGTCTGCCATCGTTGCTTGCGAGCCGATGAGTTCATTGAAAAAAACAACATTTTGAGCTGCATTTGCACAAACATTTAAATCCATTCCATGTGAACTTATTGCGCCAAAAGTAGTGATTCCAGCCTCCAGCATGGAGTTGATTGCCTTTGCCATGCAGGCATCGTCACAACCGTTTATGAGCTCATCACGGTTTTCAATGACGCTGTATAGCCAAGGAACAAAGTCTCCATAAGAGAGTTTTGTTTTGTTCGCGCTAAACTCTACATGTACATGTGCATTGATAAGTCCCGGCATCAAAAGAGAGTTTTTTTTAAGCTTTATTACATCTGCATCTCTAAACTCTTTTTTTAGCTCTTCAAGCGGAGCTATCTTTTTAATGGTTGTATCAAATGCTACCGACATGCCCAAGAGCAGAGTGTCAGGCGTTAATATATAATCCGGAGTTATTATCTGCATATTTTATCTTTTTGGCTAAATTTAAAATAGATTATGCTTAATTTAGATAGAATAACTCCTTAAAAAGCGTAATTATTAAACAAAAAGGCAGAAGATGAAGATAGTAGTGATTCAAGGACCAAACTTAAATATGTTGGGTGTTAGAGAGCAGCAGGTTTATGGGTCAATGAAATTAGAGCAGATACATGCTCAGATGAAAGATTTTGCAAGCCAAAGCGGGTTAGAGATAGAGTTTTTTCAAAGCAATTTAGAGGGTGAGATTGTAGATAAAATTCAAGAGTGTTATGGAGATGCAGACGGTATAATTATTAATCCTGCGGCATATACTCACACATCTATAGCGATTCGTGACGCTATTTCGGCTGTAAGTCTTCCTACTATTGAGGTTCATATTAGCAATATTCATCGCCGTGAAGAGTTTAGAAAACAAAATATGGTTGCTGCTGTTTGTACATCGTCTGTTGTAGGATTCGGTCCTTTTGGATATCACCTTGCAATGGTTGGAATGATACAGATTATGAACGAGATAAAAGCAGTTCAAGAGATGCAAAAATAACAGTCTCAGGCTGCTCAGGAAAACTGATTTTATGTATATAAAGCGTAAAATAAGCAAGGAGTTGCAGACCTTTAAAAATTTACGCGACAGCTACAAAAATAGTCCAAATAACTCGCACCGCTATATTGCTACCGTAGGATTGGGCGGAAATATCGGTGATGTCAAAAGAAGATTGGTTCATCTGTATAATTATCTCAAAAAAGATAGACAGGTAAGCCTTTTGAAGACATCGCTGATTTTGAAAAATCCTCCTTTTGGTTTTACTAATCAAGATGATTTTTTTAATGCGGTTATGATGCTTAAAACCAGTATGCAACCTAAGTCTTTTTTGGATTATTTAATGAGATTAGAGAAAAAATTTGCGCGCAAAAGAAGTTTCGCAAATGCTCCAAGGACATTAGATTTGGATATAATTTTTTTTGACAACAGAGTAGTGAAGACGCAAAAACTTCAAATACCGCATGCCAAGTGGTTTGAGCGAGAGAGCGTATTAATACCATTGATGGATATACAGAGATGAAGATTTTAACTTTTACCGGAAGAACACCCTCAGAAGCATTGAAAAAAGCGAAGATGGATGTTAACTATAGTCAAATGCTTCATATAGATACTAAAGAGATTCAGAAAAAATCATTGGGCAGAGAGCCTATTTATGAGATAATTATGGGAATCGAGAGTGACTCTGCGGCGCATGCCACATACCAAAAAACAAAATCTTCACAAAAAGATGAGAGACCTCTTACTCAAAAGAGTGCAGATGTTTTGTATGACATCTCCTACGCAGCAAGGCAGATATCCAAGATTGCGGATGTAAAAGAGCCTCTCCATGAACACCAAGAGAGTAGATCTCAGATGCTGTTTGAACCTAAAGAGCTCAAAGAGATAAAGTCTGAAATTGTAAAACTCGGCGATAAGGTCAAGGTTATTCAAAATATGTTTTGGGATGAAAAAGCTCCCAACCTTGAGAGCCATATCCCATCTGAGTTTGCAGAGATTTACCGTCTGGCTTCTCAAAGCGGCATGAATCGGGATCATCTTGACGCTATTATGAGAATGACGCTTGAGCATATGCCCTTTAGAATGAGAGAGAGTTCGGCAACCGTAAAAAGATATTTTCAGACTGTTCTTAGAAAAATGGTGCCAATCAGACTAGAGAGCACCCCTTCTATAGGAAATAAAAAAGTCATTATGCTCGTCGGTCCTACGGGTGTCGGTAAAACTACATCGGTAGCAAAATTGGCGGCAAGATACTCCTATCTCATGCAAAAGAAGTATAAAGTAGGGTTGGTTGTGCTTGATACTTACCGCATAGGTGCGGTTGAGCAGCTTATGCAGTACGCTAGAATGATGAAGTTAGGAATTGAAACCGTTGTTGATCCTATAGATTTTGCAAGTGCGCTCGATTCACTAAGATATTGCGACTATATCCTTATAGACACAATGGGCTCAAGTCCTTATGACAGAACAAAAATAGAGAAAATCTATGAGTGTCTTGATGGAAACGATGTCAAATATAACATCAATGTAGTTTTAGTAATGCCAAGTTCTATAAAGTACGAGGATTTAAAAGCTACTTATGACAATTTTTCAACGCTAAAAGTTGACACTTTGATGTTTACAAAGTTAGATGAAACAAGAGGTTTTGGCAATATATTTTCTCTCGCCTATGAGACAAAAAAACCTATAAGCTACTTCTCTGTTGGACAGGAAGTGCCTGAAGATTTAGTCTGCGCAAGCAGTGATTTTCTAGTAGAGTGTTTGTTAAACGGCTTTAACAGGAGCAAGGCATGATAGGACATCAGGCTCAAAAGTTAGAAGAGCTTATCTCTTCGTCGTCTGCTAAGAAGTCTAAAAAAACACGCTTTATTGCAGTTACAAGCGGAAAAGGCGGAGTCGGAAAAAGTACAATCAGCTCAAACCTTGCCTATGTTCTTTCTCAAAACGGCTTAAATGTCGGTATTTTCGATGCAGATATAGGTCTTGCAAATTTGGATGTTATGTTTAATGTTAAAATTAAGAAAAATATCCTACATGTACTCAAAGGCGAAGCAACCGTTTCGGATATTTTAATCCCTATTACCAGAAATCTTATACTTATCCCAGGAGAGAGCGGCGATGAGATTTTGAAATACTCCGATAAAGCTCTTTTTGAGAGATTTATGAGCGAGGCTGAAGTCTTGGATAAACTCGATGTTATGATAATTGATACGGGAGCCGGAATAGGAGAGCATATAAGAATGTTCTTGGATGTCGCAGATGACGTTATAGTTGTCACCGTTCCCGACCCGGCTGCAATAACAGATGCGTATGCGACCATAAAAACAATAGCAACTTTTAGAGATGATATAAATCTCATCATGAACCAAGTAAAGAGCGAGAGAGAGGCAGTTGCGGTATATGAGAAGATTAAAAAAGTCGCATCGGCAAATATAGGGGGGAAACTAAACATAAAGTTGTTGGGAAAAATCAATAGCGATACTAAAGTCTCCTCTTGTGTAAAGCAGAGGGCTCTTTTTAGCGCAGTGCATGCGGGTTCGGCAGTTCATAAAGATATTCTTTTAATTGCTAACGCAATCAGTAAAAATTTGGAACGAGATGTGCTTGTTATGCCTAGTGAAAGCGGGTTATCCGGGCTTTTCAAGCGATTAGTAAAACATTTTTAAATTAAACTAGAGGCTTTTTATATGTTGGGTGAGAACTTTATATACTTTTTTACTATTCAGGGTTTTTTTATGGGAATAGTATTTGGTGTATTAAAGTCATTTGATGCGGAAGGTCTTTTAGTATATACATTTTTAATAACTACATTTTTTTATCTATTTTCCCATATAATAGTCTCACTGTACTACAAAACATCCGTTGGAAAGTTATACTTTTTTCCAAAAGAGTCGCACGAAAAAAGACTTGATATTTTTGCCAATGAGATAAACAAGAGAGAAAAAATTATAGACTCAGCCATTAAAATTACAGATATAGCAATTAGCGTAAACAGCCAAGAGAACAGGAAGAGTTCATGATTTCGGCATACACGCAAGATTTAAAACATAAAGAAGATGAGCTTGCAATTCAGTATCTGCCTGCAGTTAAAGCAATGGCTTTTAGGCTAAAAGAGAGGCTTCCAAGCTCTATTGACTGCATGGATCTCTCGGCTATAGGCACGGAAGAGCTTATAAAACTGGCAAGAAGGTATGATGAGGGTTTAAATGACTCCTTTTGGGGGTATGCCAAGAAGAGAGTGTACGGTGCTATGCTTGATTATCTAAGAAGTCTTGACATACTTAGCCGTGCCAGCAGAAAACTTGTAAAAGCGATAGATTATGCAATAGAAGAGTATAGAGTGTTGCACAATGAAGAACCGAGTGACGGGGAGTTGGCTGAGATTTTAGATGAGAGTGTAGAGAAGATACATGAAGCAAGAATAGCATCAACAATCTATACTGTTATGCCTCTTGAAGATCAGTTGCAAGTCGGAGATGAGGGCTCATCTATTGCCAATATAGAAAAAGAAGAGCTTATAGAGAATATAAAAACTGTTCTTAGTCGCTATAGTCAAAGAGAGCAGATGGTTATACAGTTTTACTATTTTGAAGAGCTAAATTTAAAAGAGATCAGCGAGATTTTGGATATTACAGAGTCTAGAATTTCTCAAATCCATAAGTCGGTTATCCATAAAATTAAAGAGAGTGTAGGAGCTTAAGATGGCAGACATACTTTCACAAGAAGAGATAGATGCGCTTTTAGATGTTGTTGATGATGAGGGAGATGATATACTTGAGGGAGATGAAGACTCTTTAATATCTCAAAGACAGGTAACTCTTTATGATTTTAAAAGACCAAACAGGGTCTCAAAAGAGCAACTTCGTGCATTTCGCGGTATCCATGACAAGATGGCTAGATCATTAGCTTCTCAAATCTCTTCTATTATGCGCTCAATCGTTGAGATACAACTTCACTCAGTTGACCAGATGACGTATGGCGAATTTTTAATGTCACTGCCAAATCCTACAAGTTTTAACGTTTTTTCTATGAAGCCTTTGGAGGGAAGTGGAGTTATCGAGATAAACCCTTCCATTGCTTTTCCTATGCTTGATCGTCTTTTGGGCGGAAAAGGCGAACCGTTTGATGCAAGCCGTGAATTTTCCGATATTGAGCTTAGCCTATTTGAGACTATTTTAAGAGTTATGATGGCAACTCTAAAAGAGGCTTGGGGACCTGTTATGGATATATTTCCAAATATTGAGTCCAAAGAGTCAAGCCCTAACGTTGTGCAGATTGTTGCTCAAAACGAAATTGTCGTCATGGTTGTTATGGAGATTATTATAGGGCAGAGTTCGGGTATGATGAACATCTGCTATCCTGTTATTGCGCTAGAGCCTGTTTTGCCAAAACTTGCCAGCAGAGATTTGATGCTTAATGAAACAAGCACAAAAAAGAGTAGAAATACAGAGCTGCATGTGCTTCTTGGTGGTGCAAAAGTAGGTCTTGAGGCAATGCTAGGAGATGCGGAGCTTTCGCTTCGAG
Organism: Sulfurimonas sp.; assembly: GCF_014859695.1. GTDB lineage: Bacteria > Campylobacterota > Campylobacteria > Campylobacterales > Sulfurimonadaceae > Sulfurimonas. Next base: position 23,445 of record NZ_JACUTS010000025.1, read on the forward strand.
ATATTTTGGATCTGCAAAACGGAGATATACTAAGGCTAAACAATGCTGCTAATGATATAGTTACATTGTGTGTAGACGGTAAAGATAGATTTCGCGGAAAAATAGGTTTGAGGAGATTTAGAAAATCTATTCAAATCACAGAGATAATTGATACAGAAAAAGATGCAGTTAAGCGTGCTCTAGAGAATTTTGAAACAATTAGACGGGAAAAAATATCTGGTGTAAAAGATATTATATTTAATGCTGATGAAGATAAAAATGAAGATGATTATGAGTATGATAAAAAAAGTAAAAGAGGGATAGAAGATGAGTAATTTTATGAAGCTGTTTGAAGATGAAACGGTAGCAACAATAGAGGCACTGATAGGTCAGGCTCCATCACTTGAACTCAAAGAGGAGCAAGAGTTAAGCATTATATCCAACATCATACCTCCTATTGTACTTTTAAACATAAGCGTTAGCGGTGACATCGATGCTTCCGTAATGGTCGCGTTAACACCAAATCTTGTCACATCATTATCCGATATGATGATGGGCGAAGAGGCAAGCGAGAGAGAGGATGTGGGCGAAGATGATCTAGATGCGGTAAAAGAGATAGTCTCAAATATATTTGGCGCAATATCAAATACGCTCTCAGCTCAAAAAGAGCTTCCTGTATTATCTTTTTATATTGAAAAAATTGACTATATCGGAGAGAACAAGGAAGTCTCCTTAGAGAACTACAGTAAAATGTTTGTATACAATTTTAGTATAGAAAGTCTCAAATCTCTTTTTATGTTTATAATGGATGAAAATTTGCAAAATGCGATATTTAAAACAGGGAAATCTTCAAACAGTGAACAAAAATCAGACTCAAACAGCTCTGGAGATACAATGCCATCCGTTTCATTAAATAGTGAAGAGATGAACAATATATCCCTTATTATGGATGTAAAACTCCCGGTAAAGGTTAGAATCGGAAAGAAGAAGATGCTCTTAAAAGATGTATTAAATATGGATATAGGCTCTGTGATAGAGTTAAATCAACTTGCAAATGACCCGCTTGAGATACTGGTGGATGATCATGTAATTGCTGAGGGCGAAGTCGTTATAGTCGATGGAAATTTTGGGGTTCAAATCACTACAATCGGAACAAAAAGAGAGAGATTGAACCAGTTAAGATCATAGAAAAATAGAAAGTAGTTTATATGCGTAAAAAAAAAGATGATTTAACAAAAAAGTATATAAAAGAGATTAAATCAGCAGATGTTTGGAGTGTTTTTAAGATTATTGCCGACTTTGTAAAAGGCTTTGATGAGCTCGGAGAACTTGGACCGACGGTTACCATGTTTGGAAGCTCTAAAGTTAATAGCGAAAACAAATATTACAAAAAAGCACAAGAGTTATCTTCTATGCTTGCCCAAAGAGGCTTCAATATCATGACGGGTGGTGGACCTGGGGTGATGGAAGCTGCTAACAGAGGGGCATATGAACACAAAGATGTTGAATCTATCGGTCTTAATATAGATCTTCCTTTTGAACAAATTCCAAATAAGTATACGACAACGGATCTAAATTTTGACTATTTTTTCTCAAGAAAAGTGATGCTGGTCAAGTACTCTATCGGTTATGTGATTTTTCCCGGCGGGTATGGAACCCTTGATGAGCTATTTGAAGCGTTGACTCTTATACAAACCAAAAAAATCACAGGCGTAAAGATTTTTGTTGTAGGCGTGGAGTATTATAAGCCGCTTCTTGATTTTATAGAAAAAAAATTACTCAATAACGATATGATAAGCAGTGAAGATTTTAAACAGATTAGACTTACAGATGACTTGCAACACGTGGTGGATGAATTAGAAGTATCTATATTGCAACAGATTAAATTTCTTAAAGAGCATAAACTTGAAGATACGCAGTATTGCAAAATATTAGAAGAGTTCTCTAAAGATAAAAATATTGAAAAAAAGTTAAAGTAATTATGAAAAAAGAAAATATGGGTAAAAAAGTTCTTGTCGGTATGAGTGGGGGTGTGGATTCTACTATTTCTACACTGTTTCTAAAAGAGCAGGGGTATGAAGTTGAGGGACTCTATATGAAGCTTCACTCTAAACCCGGCTATCATGAGATCAATCAAGCAAGAGCGCAAAAAGCTGCGGATTTTGTCGGCATAAAACTACATGTACTTGATTTACAAGACACCTTTAACAGAGAGGTTTTTCAACCTTTTATAGACACCTATGCTGAGGGAAAAACACCAAACCCATGCGCGTTGTGCAACAGAAGTCTAAAATTTGGCGAGATGGTGAGGTTTGCGGATAAAATCGGTGCAGACTATATAGCTACGGGACACTATATAAAAACAGACGGAAAATATTTTTATGAAGCCGATGATGAGACAAAGGATCAAAGCTATTTTCTCTTTTATGTAGACAAAACTATTTTACCAAGATTACTGTTTCCGCTTGGAGATAAAAAAAAGAGTGATATAAAAAAGCTAGCCGCATCAATAGAAGGGTTAGAATCGTTTGCGTCTCAAGGCGAATCTTCAGAGATATGTTTTGTTGAGACAACCTATACCGACCTGCTTAAAGATTATGTTGAAGTAGACAAAGTAGGCGAAGTGCTTGATAGAGACGGAAATGTGGTCGGAGAGCATAGAGGCTACATGCACTACACAATCGGTAAAAGAAAGGGTTTTACGGTCAGAGGTGCGCATGATCCTCACTATGTATTAGGCATTGATGCACAAAAAAACCAAATTATTGTAGGAAAAAAAGAAGAGTTGGCTTGCCACAGCGTGGTTCTGAATAATTTGAATCTTTATACCGATGAAAAAAAGTTTGATACTACTGTTAAGTTGAGATATAGAACTAAAGCCGTTCCTTGTCATGTTGAAGTAAAAAAGAACAAAGCATACGTAACTTTAAAAGAGAGTGTATTTGGTGTAGCAACCGGACAGGCGGCAGTTTTTTATGATGGCAAAAAATTAATCGGCGGCGGTTGGATAGAGGAAAATTAAAGACAATTCTTCTTTTAAAACCTCCAAGTAAAATTCCCCCACAAACTCTCTCCCAGATTAAGAAATAAATAAGCATAACTTCCCTATAATTCCCCTCCACAAACAAAGAGACCTAAAGTTTAGGATTTAAAAAT
>NZ_JACUTS010000110.1 GCF_014859695.1 Sulfurimonas sp.
ACAATAACATTAATTACATCAGCAAAAATAAATGACTTTAAAACAAAAACCAAAAATATTACTTTTTTCATTTTAATGCCTTGTTAAAGCTAAAGCACCGAAAAGAGGAGCTATGACAGCAGTAAGATTTATAAAGATACTTGCAAAGTAGTTTATTATTATCATGTCAGTAAGTTCTATGTAAATCATCTGCGACCACCTACAGTTATAAAAATTTGAATAGTGAAGAACATAAAAACAGCACCAAGAATTAACCCGACAATGCCCAACAAAAAATTATATTCAGTTTCTTGCATACCCAAAATAAATGCAGAGTTTGGAGAACATTTATCTGATGCAATGTCATAAATGAAGTTTGGAATTATTGACTTTGAGAGATTTATATTTGTAGAGTCAAAGTAAAACCAAGTTTGAGTTTTTGAGTCTAAATAATTAAATTGATTAGTAGTGTAGTAAAAATCATCAATGCAGATATTTTTAGAGTCAAGGAGCATAGAAGCATTTAAAAAATTTATTGTAAAAAGTAAACTTATTAAATATTTCATTTTTTCCTCTTTTATATAATCTCAAAAACTCCAAAGAGTTAATGAGATTTAAGCAAAATAATTGCTTTATTAACTCCCCACATTACACCAAGAGCTACTAAGAAAACACCAAAAGTAGCAGTGATTAACTCAATATCAAGAGTAGGAAGAACTGGCATTTTTAACGAAGAAGCCCAAGAGCTTTTCTAACACCATAAAATGCACCCAACGCAACAACAACCGCACCTGCAACTGTCATAAAATCAGCTGTATCTAATGGAGCAACAACGAGAGCCGCTTGTGCTTGAGAAGCCATTAGACCCATAAAACCTAGAAACGCGAACAATTTCGCAAATAAACTCTTTAACATTTTCAATCCTTTGAAAAAAAAGCTAGTAAAAACCTCGTAATAGATTAATACCGCATTGAAAAAATTACGCTTCTCAGTGCGATATTAAAATTTTGAGAGGATTACATCTCTTTTTTGTCTAAGCTCACATAACTTTAAATTATCTTCATTTGTTCGCAATAAAACATTTATGTCATTTTGTAAAAAACGAAGATATAAAATTGTTTGAGCTTCATTCATTTTTTTATAGTCCCTAACGCCTTTCAGTTGTTCCCACATTTTTAAAAAAAATCGTGGCTCTGTCTATTCATTGTTACTTTGCTGCTGTCTTTGGTTTTCTCTCAAATTTTGAATAATCAAGAGGGTTTTTCTCTAAAGTCAGTACAGGCATAGAACGGTCAGGGTAAGCCTTGACACCGTATTGGTCGATTTTTATCAGATAAGGAAGAGCTACAATAGAGCCGATTTTATCTTTTAGAGTGTCGTAGTACTCTTCATCAGTTCCTACAGTCTCCACAGAGATTTTTTTGTATCCCTCTTCGTCTACACCTTGAAACATCACTGTAAGTTCAGTACCGTAGATTGTTTTATCCGTTTTTTTGTCCGTGTATTCAGTGGGTTTACATTCCATTAAAGTACCTATCATGTGTGTTGTCATTTGTCACTCCTTAAGTGCATTTAAAATTTAACTTAACCCTACTTATAGAATTAAGTTTATGAAACATAAATATTTTATGCTCTGTAAACTCAATTTATCACTCTGTTTTAACCCCCGAGAAGTGACTGACGGGGAGAGAGTGGCTTTTAACGTCTTCAACCTCATGGGACGTGATATCAACGACTTACTTCAAACTCTGTTAACAGTTCCGTGAATGCGTATCTATTTTTTAACGACTTATTGAACATCAGAGGGAAAGCGTACATTATGCAACTGCTCCAAGATTAAATTTATGCTCATGTAAATCATGGTTTAAATCTGGTCTATAGATTTTTAAAATCTTTGATATTGGAGTATCTTTTTTTTGTACTTTTTTAGAAAGTTTTGCAGAGCTTAAAGAAAGAATATGGTCATTATCTTCATATTGGAAAGAAAACCAAATAGAACCAAGAGAGAATTTTTTAGTATTAAGTGATTTTTTGATATCATTGAGTTGAGAAGTGACACTGCCACCATTGTTAATACCATTTGCGATAAGAACAGCTTGAAGCTGAAACAGAGAGTTTTGAGTTTTGTTGTTAATTGTCTTCATGTCACTTCCTTAAAATGTTATATTAGTTTACATTTACTAGTTATATTGTAATCCATATTAACTTCAATAAAACTTAATTTTAAAGAAAAAGAAACTAATATTACTAAATTACTAAAGAAAGGTAACTTATTATGACAAAAGAAGAATTGGCAACAATGTTGGGAACAACAAGGCAAAATTTAAGTAAATGGGAAAAAGAGAGACCAGATTTAGTAAGATTAATAAATCAAGGTTTGGCACTAGATGAAAGCATAGAAGAAACTAGGCGACACCTGGAACGATTAGAGCAAATAAAAAACGATGCAAGCAATGGCAAATTTAAATTAAAGTAGGGAAAAATGAAGTGTGAGAAATGCGGAAAAGAGTACTGGACAAGAGAGTGTTTAAATTGTAAAAATAACCCAAATGCAAATAAAAAATCAAACAATCTTCTTTTATATTTAATTGTTACGATAGTTGCAATAGCAATAATTGCATTGATAAATATCAATATAAATTCTAATCCATTGATAGGAGAATGGAATAGTAAAAGCAATATACTAGGAAAAAATAAAATTATATTTAAAAGTGATAGTATTGAAACTATGGGGATGATATCAAAAGTAAAATATGATATAGAAGAAAACAGAGTAATAGTTACTGACGAATGGGGAATAGGTACTATAATCAATATTATTGATGATAACACTCTGGAAAGTAACCTAGCTGGCATAAAAACAATATACAAAAAAGTAAAATAATATATGAAAAAAATATAAAAATCAAAAAAAGAAGTGACATGAAATATTTAATAAGTTTAATTATAGCTACAACAATAATAGCAGATACGATAAATGTAAAAGAAAGCAATGGAGTATATACGACAAATAAAATGACTGTATATAATTTATATGCGAAAAATGACGGTTACGCTCAAATAGATAAAACACCATCTACATGTGGAACGGTACATTTACTAGATTCAAAAGGGAAAAACATAGGAAGTTTACCTAAAGGGTATGCAGCTATGAACAAAAAAATAGAAAAAGGAAAATTAAAACTAATGGTAACGCCAGATGAACAATGTAAAATAAGTTTCTCAATACCTGATTAAAAAACATTTTTTCTTTTATGGTACAATTACAGCAGTGGAGTGAGAGCATAAGCTCCCACATTTTAATATAACGGTTCGGCTAAAACCATTAAAACCACTACTATAAGAAATAAATTCACACTGTATCTCCTCTCTTGGAGATACCCACACGTCCAAATCCCTAATTTTTCAATTAACGCCCATAAGCCAAAAAGATAACACAGTGCTTGTACAAATAGAATTATATCTAATTTAAGGATGGGGTTTTTTCGAATCTCTCCTCGTCCACCACTAAGCCCTATATTTAGGACTTTAAAGCACTTTTTTAAAAATCAAAAAAACTCTTGCATACCCAAAATCACTTATAAATTTTTATACTTCTATCAAAATTATTATTAAAAGTATCAAGATAATTTACATAAACATCAAACACCATTTGAGTATTAGCATGACCTAAAAGCTGTGCAAGTTGTACAGGTGTTACCAAGTTATTATAAAGCATATTTGTAGCGTGGGTATGGTGTGTATTGTATGGTCTGCGATAATCTATATTTAACTCTTTTAAACTTGGAATCCAAAATTTATTTACAAAAAAATCAGTATCTATGTACGGCTTTTTGTATTGAGTAATGAAAAGATACTTATTGTCATGTAAAGTATAAAGCTCTTGTATATAAAGTTTTAAAGGCTGTCTAACTCTTCCAAGCTACCTATCCGGCAGTTCACCTATAGAACGCTTATACAAGCAAAGATATATATTTCTAAGCTACCTATCCGGCAGTTCACTAAAATCAAAATAATCAAAATCGCACTTATCATTTCTAAGCTACCTATCCGGCAGTTCACATTTTGAGCAAATTTTATACTCCTATTAATCATTTCTAAGCTACCTATCCGGCAGTTCACCTATAATAGTCTTTATAAATTCACAAAATTAATTTCTAAGCTACCTATCCGGCAGTTCACTTTAGATAATACCGTTGGGATTCCATATTTGCTTTCTAAGCTACCTATCCGGCAGTTCACTTTATAGTGCTTTTTATCCATCAACTGCACAATTTCTAAGCTACCTATCCGGCAGTTCACTTATAAAAAGTGTTGAGACGACTATAACCAATTTTCTAAGCTACCTATCCGGCAGTTCACATACTCAAATATATTTTAATTCTTTAAACATATTTCTAAGCTACCTATCCGGCAGTTCACCTTATAACGCGGTTACAAAGGGAGACCCGTTTTTTCTAAGCTACCTATCCGGCAGTTCACAATGCAGATTCAATAATCAAACGGGTGTGGGTTTTCTAAGCTACCTATCCGGCAGTTCACTAGCTTCTGTTAATGTTCTACTTGTCTGATATTTTCTAAGCTACCTATCCGGCAGTTCACTCATCAATTTTTGAATGTCATCCAAGGCGGATTTTCTAAGCTACCTATCCGGCAGTTCACAGCAAAACCAATATCTAAAAGACAGC
>NZ_JACUTS010000111.1 GCF_014859695.1 Sulfurimonas sp.
ACAAAAGTGTAGCTGCTAAAATCAAAAATACCTTTTCTCTCTTTAACAAAGGACTCAATACGCTGTATCTGAGCAACACTGAGTTGCTCTAGGTTTGTTACATGTACGCTAAAAGAGTTGTATAGTTTTGTAAAAATATAGTGCGGCTTAGTGCTCATTATAAGATTTCACGAATCCCTTTAGAGTTTGGAGGAGACAAGATACCCTCGCCTTCTAGCTGCTCAATAAGTCTTGCAGATTTGTTATAGCCTATTTGGAGTTTTCTCTGCAAGTACGATATAGATGTTTTTCTATCTGATAGAACAACATTTCTAGCTTCACCAAAGAGAGGGTCAAGCTCCTCATAAGTATCGCTTGATGAGGAGCTCTCTTCACTCTCTTCTACTAAAAAGCTTTTGTCGTAGTTTGGCGCTCTTTGTGATTTTATGAAATCAACGATTTTTTCTATCTCCTCTTCCGTACTCCACGGTGCATGAAGACGCACTAAGCCCGTTGAACCCGGAGGCGTAAAGAGCATATCTCCTTTTCCAAGAAGCGACTCTGCACCCTGTTGGTCCAAGATAATTTTAGAGTCAACTTTCTGCCCTACTCTGTATGAAATACGTGAAGGAAGATTTGCTTTGATAAGTCCTGTTACGACATCGACTGAAGGTCTTTGAGTTGCCACGACAAGGTGTATTCCCGAAGCTCTTGCCATCTGTGCGAGCCTTGCGATGGAGTGTTCAACATCTTTTCCGCTCGTCATCATAAGATCCGCAAGCTCATCTATGATAACCACAATATAAGGCAGATGCTCCCCGCCCTCTTTTTTTACCTTCTCGTTATAACTCTCAATATTTTTTGTTCTGTTTTCACTCATAAGAGAGTAGCGTCTCTCCATCTCATGCACCATGTTGTTAAGTGCAACAATCGCCTGTTTTGCTTTTGTAATAACAGGAGTGAGCAGATGTGGAATGTCATTGTAGATAGAAAACTCAAGCATTTTCGGGTCAATCATAAGCAGTCTCAACTGATCGGGTGAGTTTTTATAAAGAAGCGAAAGAATCATCGCATTTATACCGACACTCTTTCCGCTTCCCGTAGTTCCTGCAATAAGAAGATGGGGAAGTTTTTTAAGGTCGGTTATAAATGGTTTTCCTACTATATCTTTGCCCAAAACGATAGTAAGCGGTGAAGATGACTCTTTAAAAAGCTTGCTGTCGAGTAAATCTCTAAGATATATTGTGTCTATTTTTTCATTCGGTATCTCAATTCCGACAACATCTTTACCTGGAATCGGTGCCTGTATGCGGATAGTCTCGGCACTAAGCGCCATGGCTAAATCATCTTGAAGATTTAAAATGCGTGAGACTTTTACATTTGCCGCGGGCTTAAACTCAAAAGTTGAAACGACAGGACCTGCGTATGTTCTGACAACATCGCCCTCTATCTTAAAATGCGCAAGTTTTTCTATAAGAAATTTTATCTTGCCATCCAACTCAGTCTCATCTACGCTGTGTGCTTTGTTATTCGGTTTTTGCAAAAAATCAACAGATGGAAGTTTAAAGTTTTTAGGCTTCTCAACAACACCTTTTTCAATAGACTCCAAAAGCTTAGCATTCTCCTCAAGCTCATCGACTATAATTGCGTTTTTCTGCTCTTTTATCTCATTTACAAGCTCTACAATATTGCTTTGCTGCTTTGTCTCCAAAGGCTCTTTTTGCTCCATTTGCTCTTGTGGTTGCTCAGTTTTTACAGCACTCTTTTTTCTGAGATATGCCGGCTTGTCTATCTCCTCTTCAAAACTCTCATCTGCTTTTTGTTCAACTTTTTTTGTCTCTTTTGGGCCGCTAATCTGAGGAGCAAAAAATCTTTTCTTTGTTCTGTGTAAGAAAATATCGACCATTTCATGGGCACTTCTGTCAAAAACAATAACCACAGAGAGTAGAGTTATGATAAACCAAAATGTCCAAAGTCCAAACGAACCTATATACGGAGATAAAAAATCTACAAAACCGGCACCTATATCTCCGCGGAAACTGTCATTTACCAGCATTGCCTGCGCCAAAAGAGATGAGAAAAGGAGCAAAAAGGATGCAACTACAAGCTCAAATTTTCTTATGTTTAAGCTGGTGTCCTTATAAAAAAAGTACAGAGGAATCATAAAAATAAATATATAAGCGTAAGAGATGTAACCGAAGTATTTATGGTTGTACGATGCAAAAGCGGTACCGTATCCGCCCATGAGAGCAGTACCGCCCAAAACAGTAGAAAATCCAAGATAGATTAGCAAACCAAAACTTACAATAAATATAGCATCTTTCAAACTACAGCTTCCTTTTTTATCCTAAATAAAGTTGAAGTATAACAAAAAATGCTTTATAAAGGATTTTAAAGCCCTATATTAGAGATAATTGACAAGGCTAAGTTTTGACACCTTTGCTGCGGTTGAGAGAAGAGCCTCATAGTTGAGATTTAACCTTGCAAGAGTCAGTGAAGCCTCAGCCAAATCCGTATCAACAACACTTGATCTTAAACTCATGGCACTTATCTCCAAGAGTCCTGTTCTTTGTATGGATGTGTCCAGAGCATTTGTCTGCACTCCGACTTGGGAGTGCGCTCTATATACATGGTCCTGAAGATCATCCATCATAGCAATTGCATTTTCAATACCCACATTTCTCACATCTCCGCTGCTGGCATCGGGATAGAGTTTATAGTTCTCAACAGACTTTATCACTTCATCAAGAGTCTTAAAAAAGTCTGTTTTTGGGTCACGCACCGTTATCGCATTGTTGGTGTTAAAGGTCATCACTGAAGCATCTGCCCCTGCCGTAAAGTTACCGCTGTTTGCATCATAGATGGCAAGGCTTGCTTTTGTGTTACCGCTATTTATCTCTTCAAACTGTATTTTGCCGTCATGAGTTAAAAATGTTCTTCCTCTTAAATCAGCATCTTTAATCGCTCCATCATATTCAGCTGCTGTTCCCGGAACAGTTGCGGGAAGATTGCCTGTTGTGAGCATATTTACAACATCCATAAACTGCTTATATGTCATATCATCGCCATTGACAGCTGCTCTTGGCGTTCCAACATCGTAAATATTGTATGTTCCATTATCATAAACACCATCTAAATCTGTATCTAAAGAAAATGTAGAACCTGCAGATGCCAAATCAATCCGCGCGCTGTAAGCAGTCCCGTTTATATCCGTACCCTCGATTACAAATGAAGTGCCATCAAGTGTGCCGGCAGTTCCTTGCGAGAGGTCTGCCACTTCGGAGAGTTTAGTTGAAGCCGTTGCAAATGCATTTGTCTCTCTTACAATTTGTGTGGATGCCGAAGAGAGCTTTGCGCCGTCTTTGCTAAACTCCGTCCTGTCGTAGATGGTACCCTCTATGCTATTTCCAACAACACTATCTGCCGAAGACAAAGAGGATTTTATAAACTCTTTTACATATAAATCAGAATTTGCAGCGGTAGATGTACCAAGCATAATGCTGTCAAAATTTGTCTCTCCAGCTCCCAAATCATCTATGTTTGTGACATCCGCTGCCCCGCCGCCAAACAGATCCGTCGCACCAACCATGTGAAAATCTATCTTGCTGGAGCCTTTGATTTTATCTTCTATGACAATCTGTCCATTTTGGTTCATGCTGACATTTACGACATTTACCTCAGGAGTATTCCCGTATAAGTCACCGATTTCTTTTAAAAGATCGCTAATCTTCTCATCATCGCTCATTGCAATTTTTTCTTTAAAAGAGACGCCGTCGCTTCTTGTTCCACTGACGTAAAAGAAGTGCTTATCGACTCCTGCGTCAACCGCATTATCGACATCACCCATAAGATCACGGATGGTATCACTACTTTTAATAAGCGCAGAAGCTCCAACAACAGTTGAATCTGTAAAATCAGGATATTTGGCACTTAAATTTGTTTGAACAACATTTGTAGAGACTTCTCTTTGCACCAATCTCTTCTCTCCGAGAAAAAGTTCTGCACCGCTTATGTTGTACTGCTGAGATGTTTTTGAACCGGTAAAAGCCTTTAGTAGCCCCTCGTTACCCATGTAGGTACCGTCATCAGCTATAGGTCTTACGTCCACAGCGGTGCCCGAGAAAAGATATTGACCGTTTATAGAGGTATTTGCTAGATTTTTAAAATGATCCTCTATTGATCTTAGCTCCTGCGCTATGGCATCAAGCGAAGTCTCGTCATTTGTTCCGTTTGCGGCATTTAGAAGAAGGGTTCTCGTGCGGTTCATAGATGTTTCAAACTCACCCAGCACTGAGTCTGTTTGATCCGACATTTTAAGAGCGCTCTCAGTACTCTTTTTTATCTGTCCAAGAGTTGAAATCTCGTTATCAAGCCTCATAGTCTCCGTAAATGTTCTAATGTCATCATGAGCATACTGAATCTTAAGTCCCGATGCTATCTGTTTGTTTACATCAAAAAGAGCTTCGTTTAGTTGTCCGTTATGTTCACTATATATACTCTTGTAGTACATACCGCTTGTAATCCTCACATCACACCTCCATCTATTTTATGCCTTCTTGTTCTAATCCACTAAGCAATACAAGTTCCATTTGAACTACATCGGCAAAAACTTGTTTACTTAT
>NZ_JACUTS010000026.1 GCF_014859695.1 Sulfurimonas sp.
CTACGAAGCACAACTCAAGAATTGCTTGGATTTAGGTGCGAAAGTTGAGTTATAACTCAAAATCAACACACAATGATATTGTCAAAAATAGTTTTTATAATAGAAGTTAATGTTTTTTAAGAAGAATGGTTTTTTTTCAATTCGTTACACGAATTGATTATTTTCTTTATTCAGGATTGATTATGATATACTATTTTTTACAACATTTTTACAACAAATAATTCGTAAGAATGGAACACTAAACACCTAAAAATAGGACTTTAAAGGAGAAAATTATGAAGTCTCATAATCCAGTATTCGGAGCCACCCTTCAATAAACCCCTATAATACGAATTTTAACAATGAAAATCTCATAAAAAATCAATTATGGGAAACATTTGTACAACAAGAAGAATATTTAAATACTGATATTAAATATCTTATTAAAAGAAATAATATATATTATTTCACAATAAGAATAGGAAAAAAGATAGTCAAACACTCACTTAAAACTAATAATCTAAGAAAAGCTAATATAATTAAAATAAAGGTATTAAAAGGATATAAAAAAATAGCGATTAAAAATGGCGATTAAAATAAAAGAAAAGTTTTCGCCACTAAACACAACAAAACTCCAATTCTACGAACGACCACACTTTGAGAAAAGTATGTCAAGTAAAAAATCGATACTCGATTTTTTTATTCTTCCTTTCTTCCTTTTTCTCCTTTTCTCTCCCTCTGGTCGATTCAGTCAATCAGTCAGTCAGTCGAATAACTAAAAAAAATGGCGATTAAAAGAAGCGATTAAAAATGGCGATTAAAATAAAAGAAAAGTTTTCACGACTAAACACTACAAAACAACACATTCTACGAATGCACACATTTGATGAAAAGATAAGTAAATCAATGTTTTGTACAAGAATAGATTTATAAGTTTAATTTGATTTATAACTCAAAATCAACACCAAATTGTTTTGTACAAGAATAGTTTTTTTAATATAAGTTAATGTTTTTTAAGAATGATGGTTTCTTTTCTCATTCGTTTCACTCATTCGCATATTTTTCTTTATAAGGATTGATTGAAGTCCTTTACTTTATATAAAGTATCTTATATGAGAAACATATGAGAAACAAATTTATGATAGAATGTAAAACTAAAACACCTATATTAAGGACTTTGTTATGAAAAAAGAAAAAAACTACGATTCCAGTATTCGGAGCCACCACATTTAAAACCCCATAAATATAGCTTTAAAAATCTATGGTAGCAATTTTGTGCCCAAAGCATGCTCAATAATACCCTTTCTCTTTTTGAAATAGCCAAACTTATTGTAGACGCAAATTAATACTATTTTACGATACAATAAGATTATGAAATTTGAATGGGATTTAAAAAAATAAAAATCTAATATCAAAAAACATAAAGTGACGTTTGAAGAAGCTGCTTATGTTTTTAGCGATAAATATTCACTAACTCTTTTTGATAATGAACATTCAGAAGATGAAGAGAGATGGGTATTGTTGGGGAAGTCTTTAAATGCTATGGTGCTTGTGGTAATTCATACATTTAGAGATAAAGATGGTATTGAAACTGTCAGAATAATATCTGCTAGAAAAGCCACAAAAAATGAGCAACAAATATACAACGAAAGGTGTCCATTATGAAAAAAGAGTATGATTTTACAAATGCCCAACAAGGTAAATTCTATAGACCATTAAATGAATTAGATATTCCAATATATTTAGATGATGATGTAAAAAAATTTTTTATGGACAAAATAAAAAGTACAAAAGATTTTTCGTTAAATACTATTATTAACTCATTATTAAAACAAGATATTGAGATTTCTAAAAAACTAGCATAACTTTTCGGTGCCGTCTCGGTGCCAGACATTAATATCAAATCAACTTTATGCAATAAATTTATATTTTGAAAACTCCTTAAAAACGAACCACTAAAAACTCAATTTGCCTATCGTGCCAAAATGTGTCCGCTGAATCCCCTTTTCATTAAAAAGAAGTTTTTTTATGCTAGAATGCCCCATATATATTTTTAAGTTTAAATAGAAATCACTACGAAGAAGCAGCAAACTATTTATGGATGAGAAGCAAGATCAAATAAAAAAACTATCATTTTTCAGCTCGCTAAACGAAGAACAATTAAGAACCATAGGCATCATCTCTAAAATAACTGTGTATCCCAAGAACTCTATTCTTTACTATGAAAACGACATTAACGACAGAATCTTTTTTTTAATCTCAGGGCTCTTAAAAGTTTACAAAATAGATAAGTTTGAAAATGAGATATTTCTCTACCACATACACAAAAACTCACTTATTTCTGAGCTTACGACACTTGATGACAACTCCATTCACTGCTTTTCAAATGCAGAGTTTTTGGATGAGAGCACTGTTTTGGAGGTTGATTTTACTGAGTTTAAAGATGAATTTCTCTCCAAAAACATCCTGAATAACGAGTTTATAAATGAGATACTTTTAAAAACTCAGCAGCTTCACTGCGTAGTAAACAGAGAGCTTGTTTTTGATGCAACTGCAAAAGTGGCATATACTCTGCAAAATGATTTGGAGATGTTCAACTCTCTTAAAAGACACGAAATCTCTTTTATGCTACACATTCAACCTGAAACTCTCTCAAGAGTTTTAAAGAAACTAAAAAGAAATAATATAATAGATATTGAAAACAGCGATGTTGTAATTATAGACATAGAAAAACTTAACACAATAATTAAAGGGTAACTATCACAATGACTAAGTTTAATAAAATCAGCACAAAAATAAAAATCATAGGCGCTCTATTAATAATTCTAGTTGTCGGTCTTATTGCGACAACCATATATCTGACCCAGCAAAATATAAAAGATGCTTTAGTAATCAATATAGCGGGCAAGCAAAGAATGTTGACTCAAAAGATATCAAAATCTATTTTCTACATACAGTACAGCCACACTTATGATTTCCAAGAGACGGACAAAGCCAGTGAAGAGTTTATCTATGGATTAAACACTCTTAAAAACGGCGATAAAGCAAGGGGGGTATCGGCTGTCTCCACAAGCGAAATATCCAATCAACTAAAATATATAGAAAAACTATGGAACAGCTTTTATGCGGACATCAAAGAGTATAAAAAATTTGCAGCTTTAGATGTTAAACAAGAGCAACAGATGAGTGAAATCATTGACTCCATACATAAAAAGAACACTGCTCTTCTGGAAAATGTGGACAGACTTGTAACAATGTACACAAATCATAGTGAGAGTAAAACAGATTTTATAAAAACATTTCAATACTCTGCTGGCATGATGCTTTTTCTCATTTTTATATACTCATTCTTGCAGCTTAAATCAATTGAGTCTCATGCAGATGCATTTATGCAGTACTCAAAGATGCTTGCGGGCAACGAGGATATATCATGTCTTGCCCCCTTAGAGCTTGAGGCGAAGAGTGAAGGAGAGATTGTAGAGGTTAGCGATGCGATAAACTGCTTCATAAGTAAAATAAACTCTGCGGTTGAATACTCAAACGAAGCACTTCTGCAGTCTCAAAAAGCCTCTTCAAAACTGGAAGAACTAACTGATGAATTCGACACTATACTAGACGAGCTAAAGGACAAATCATTAGCCTGCAAACATCTTGACAACAGTGAGGACATGGTTATTGCATCAACTGAAGAGTTGATAAATTCTACAAAAAAACTTACAAATCTAAAAAAAGAGCTGGACGAACTGCTCAAAAACTGTCAAATAGTTAAATCTTGAGTAGTTATCGACATTCTAAGCAAAACTTATATTAAAAATTCTTATTAAATTAATCCAATATTAATTATTAAAACTACTTATTTGACTTAAGTCAAAGATTTTAATTCCTCTAAAGTGCTAACATAGCTCCGTTAATGGACACCTTAACAAAAAATTTAGACGCAGTTTTATCCTAAATTGCGCTTTACAAATTAAAAATAGGAGAAAATATGTCACTTTCAAGAAGAGAATTTCTTAAAAGTTCAGCGGCGGCATCTGCAGCAGCGGCTGTCGGTATGAGCATACCCTCAGAAGTTCAAGCAGCTGCAAACGAGGCTGAAGGCGACTGGAGATGGGACAAGGCGGCTTGTCGTTTCTGCGGTACAGGCTGTGGTATTATGATGGCAACGAAAAACGGTAAAATCGTTGCTGTAAAAGGGGATCCTGCTGCACCGGTAAATCGTGGTCTTAACTGTATTAAGGGTTACTTTAATGCAAAGATTATGTATGGTGCCGACAGGCTTACTCAACCACTTCTAAGAGTCGATGCTAGCGGTAACTTCGACAAAAAAGGGAAGTTTGCCCCTATATCATGGGAAAGAGCTTTTGATGAGATGGAGATAAACATCAAAAAAGCACTTAAGCATGGTGGGCCAGAATCTGTGGGTGTATTTGCATCGGGACAATACACAATTATGGAGGGTTATGCAGCTCAAAAAATGATGAAAGCTGGATTTCGTTCAAATGCAATAGATCCAAACGCTCGTCACTGTATGGCATCTGCTGTTGTCGGCTTTTACCAAACATTTGGCGTTGATGAGCCTTCAGGTTGTTATGATGATATTGAACTAACAGACACTGTTGTGTCATGGGGTTCAAATATGGCGGAGATGCACCCTATTTTATGGTCACGCGTAACTGATAGAAAACTATCAGACCCTGATCGTGTAAAAGTTATCTCTATTCAAACATACACGCATAGAACTTCAGACTTGGCTGATATAGAGATAATCTTCTCTCCAAATACCGACGGAGCTCTTTGGAACTATATTGCCAGAGAGATTGTTATGAGAGACGAAGCAGAAGGCATAATTGATTGGGATTTTGTCAAGAAGCATATGATCTTTGCTGCCGGACCTGTAAATATCGGCTACGGTATGAGAAGAGAGGGAGAAAAATCACTAAAAGATGGCAAGTATAGCGCATTAGAGATGGAAACCATATCTAAAGAGATGAGCAAAGTTGTCTCTCGCAAAGAGGGTCCTGCTCTTGAACCTTACGGTTATAAAGCCGGTGATACAATGAATCATACTGCTGGTACTCTTGGTCACTGGGAGATCTCTTTTGAGGATTATAAAAAGTCTCTCGAGCCATATACGCTTGATTATACAGCGGCTATTTCAAAAGGTAATCCTGATGAAAATATGGAATCATTCAAAGAAAAACTTCAAGCTTTAGCAGACCTTTACATTGAAAAAGGAAGAAAAGTTGTATCTTTTTGGACTATGGGTATGAATCAACACACTCGCGGTACATGGGTAAACACTCTCTCTTACAATGTACACTTTATGCTAAACAAACAAGCTATTCCTGGTTCTGGAGCGTTTTCACTCACTGGACAACCATCTGCTTGCGGTACTGCTAGAGAGGTTGGTACATTTACGCACAGACTTCCGGCTGATATGATGGTAGCAAACCCTGCACATAGAAAAATTGCAGAACACAAATGGATGGTTCCTGAGGGAACAATCAATCCAATTGGTGTACAGCATATTATGAAGATCCATCGTGATATAGAGGATGGTCTAATTAAATTTGCATGGGTAAACGTATGTAATCCTTATCAGGATACTGCAAGTGCAACTCATTGGATTAAAGCAGCTCGTGAAATGGATAACTTTATAGTTACATCCGATGGCTATCCTGGTATTTCGGCGAAAGTTTCAGACCTTATTTTACCGTCTGCTATGATTTATGAAAAGTGGGGAGCATACGGAAATGCTGAACGTCGTACACAACACTGGAGACAGCAGGTCATTCCTGTTGGTGATTCTATGAGTGATACATGGCAGTGGGTTGAACTATCAAAAAGATTTACGGTTAAAGATGTATGGGGTGAATGGGCTCCAAGCGGTCCTAGAAAAGAGAAACTTCCAAGCGTTATAGAACAGGCAAAAGCTATGGGCTACAACGAAGACACTACTATGTTTGAGATACTTTTTGCGAATGATATTGCAAAATCATACAAACTTGACCAAAACGATCCTATCCAAAAAGGATACGACAACTCTGAGGGTTACGGAGACAGCAGAAATGTTGTAGGCAGTGACGGAAAAGTCTTCAAAGGATATGGATTTTTTATTCACAAATATCTTTTTGAGGAGTATGCGGCGTTTACTCGCGGACATGGGCATGACCTTGCACCGTTTGATATGTACCACAAAGTTCGTGGTCTTAAATGGCCTGTTGTTGACGGTAAAGAGACACAGTGGAGATTTAACGCTAAGTATGACCCATATGCTGCAAAAGCTACAAAAGAGTCAGGCAATTCGCATGCATTCTACGGAACACTTGCTAAAGCGCTTCAAAGCGGTACTTTAACAGGAAAAGACAAAGATTCTAAAAAACAGTCTCTTGCTAACAAAGCGAAGATATTTGCTCGTCCGTACATGGATCCACCGGAAATGCCGGATGCAAACTACGATACATGGTTATGTACCGGACGCGTATTAGAGCACTGGCACTCAGGAACTATGACTATGCGTGTACCTGAACTATATCGTGCAGTTCCAGAGGCATTATGTTATATGCATCCAAAAGATGCCGAGAACAAAGAGCTTAAACAAGGCGGTCTATGTTGGGTTGAATCTCGCCGTGGCAGAGTAAAAGCTAGAGTAGAGACACGTGGTAGAAATAGACCTCCTAGAGGATTGGTCTTTGTTCCATGGTTTGATGAAAAGGTATTTATCAACAAAGTATGTCTAGATGCGACATGTCCAATGTCAAAACAGACAGACTTTAAGAAGTGTGCCGTAAAAATTTATAAAGCGTAAATAAAAAAGGAGAGGCAGTTCTATTTGCAAAAACTGCCCATGAAGATGAAAAGCAAAACAGAGAATAATAGAAGAAAATTTATCCTAAGAATGGCAAGAGGTGCGGGCATAACTGCGCTTGGCGGGTTTATATGGAGTGCGTATGTTGATGAAGTCACGGCTTCACAGCTTATTTTGCGTCCCCCCGGTGCCATTATGGAGGATGATTTTCTTCGTACCTGTATTAAGTGCGGACTTTGTGTTGAAGCATGTCCTTATGATACTTTGTTGCTTGCAAAACCGGGTGATAATAAACCTTTAGGAACACCATATTTTATTCCTAGAGACATCCCTTGTTACATGTGTCCAGATATTCCGTGTGTGCCTATATGCCCAAGTGGAGCACTAGATGAACCCAGCGTTACCACAGATGGAAAACTTGATATAAACATAGCCGAAATGGGACTTGCTGTTATTGACAGAGAGACCTGTATAGCTTTTTGGGGAATTCAGTGTGATGCCTGTTATAGAGCCTGCCCTATTATGGGTAAAGCTATAACGGTTGAGTACAGTAAAAATGAAAGAACCGGAAAACACGCCTATTTGACCCCTCTTGTTCATGCCGATGCCTGTACAGGCTGTGGGCTTTGCGAAAAGGCGTGCGTAACGGAAAAAGCTTCTATATTTGTGCTTCCTAAAGAAGTTGCAATGGGTAAAGCCGGAAGTTACTATATAAAAGGTTGGGACAAAGATGATGAGAAGCGCCTAGAAGATGCTTCTTCGATTAAATCAACAACAGAGATAAGCAAAGAGAAGGCAATCGATTCTCTAAATAGCGATATGGAGGATTTATACTAATGAAAACTCTTTGGAATAAATACCGCTATCTCATGTTTAGAAGAACGACGCAGATAGGTCTGCTCTTTTTGTACTTTGGAGCAAACGCATGGGGCTGGGAGATACTGATGGGCAACCTAAGTTCTTCTCTCTTGTTTGGTACAATCCCTTTAAGCGACCCTTATGCGGCACTGCAGATGTTAGCTGCAGGCGCTATTTTGGCAACAGATATAATAGTCGGTGCTTTAATAATTACCGTCTTTTATATGATTATAGGTGGCCGCGCATTCTGCAGCTGGGTTTGTCCGGTAAACATAGTTACCGATGCTGCGGCACTCTTGAGAAGAAAGATAAGAGTTGACGAATTTGCCAAAAGACAGCCTGCTTCGCGAAATATGCGATACTGGGTTTTGGGACTTAGTTTGATCATCTCTTTTCTTATGGGCATCGCCGCCTTTGAATTTATATCGCCTATATCAGTACTTCACAGAGGTATTATATTTGGATTTGGATTCGGGTGGGCAGCGGTACTTATTGTTTTTCTTTTTGACCTTTTGGTCCTAAAAAACGGATGGTGCGGTCATATCTGCCCTCTTGGCGGGTTCTACTCGCTTGTGGGCAAATTTAGCTTAATAAGAGTAAAGCATACTCAGGAGAACTGTACCGAATGTATGAAATGCAAGGTTGTTTGCCCTGAGGGACAGGTTCTTTACATGATAGGCAAGGAGAGCATTCCTGTTCTCTCTGGCGAGTGTACAAACTGTGCAAGATGTATAGAAGTTTGTGATGATAATGCTCTTGGTTTTTCAATAAGAGAGTTAGTAAAAAATAAAAAAGTGGGAGATTAAAATGAAGGCAATGTATAAAATAACGATTGGTTTAGCTACTACTGCTCTACTAATGGTTGGTTGTGTCGGGGGTGAAAGCGTTAAGTCTTCACCGCAAAAGGTTGTATCAACAATCGTTACTGAAGAGTCTTTGGGTTTAAGAAAGACGGATATATATTCTGAAGATAGTACTATAGCCGAGAAAACGGAGTATAGAACAGCGCAAGCTACTACTAGTACAAAGATAAAAAGAGCATTTCAAGATGCTCCACCAATGATTCCTCATGATACAATAGGTATGCTTCCGATTAAGATAAACGACAACAGATGTGTCAGTTGTCATATGCCTGAGATTGCGGGTTCTATGGGCGCTACACCGATTCCAGTATCACACTTTACAGATTTTAGACCTAAAGGTAAAATTGTAAACGGTACTTTTGTTATGGCAGTAGACGACTATAAAAATGAGGTTTCTATTAAGCAAGAAGATGTGCTTCAAGGCTCTAGATTTAACTGTACTTTATGCCATGCTCCACAATCTCAGGGCAATTTAGCAGTTGAAAATACTTTTGAGCCTGTGTTTACAAGCAAAGACGGTGCTTCAAAATCTACATGGGATGAGAAAAAATATACAGATTCTCTTAACACTGTTATAGGCGGTTCAAGCTTTATAACTGAAGATGACATGGCAAATAAAAACTCTCCGGCAGGTACCCTAGAGGGTGCAAAGCACTAATGCAAAGAAGAGAGCTCTTTAGCTCTCTTGCTTCGTCTTTAAATACAAAGAAGCAAGAGAAGCTCTTAAGACCGCCATACTTCAGCGATGAATCTCTTTTTCATAAAGAGTGTAACAAATGTGATGCCAAGTGCGCCTCTGTTTGTGAAGAAGATATAATTAAAATTGCGGATGACAGGACTCCGTATCTTGTTTTTTCAAATAGCGGCTGTACATATTGTGACAAGTGCGCGGATGCATGCGAATACGGGGTGTTAAGCATTGAAAATAAAAACAGGGTTGGGGCTATAATTTCAATTGACAAAAGCAGCTGTATAAGCTGGGGACATACAATGTGTTTTTCATGTAAAGATCCATGTTCATACAATGCTATAGAGTTTAAAGCGATGTTTATGGCAAGCATAAATGAAAACTGCACTGCATGCGGACTTTGTATAAACAGATGCCCTACTGATGCAATAAGAGTAAAGGTTGTTTCATGAAACTGTTACTATTTTTGACTTTTTTGTTCCCCCTGCTTCTTAGCGCAGAGATAAAAGAGCCGCTTAGAAGTTTTACATCAAGCGGAGGAGTTGTAGATCTGCTATATAAAGATGGCAGGCTTTACAGCGCTACCAATGCCAGTTGTGTAGATATTTTTGACTATAAAAGCGCTAAGCTTATCAAGAAGATAGAAGTTGAGAAGATAGAGGACTTTATGGGAGATTTGGTGGATTCGAAAGTCTACTCCGTGGATGTGCTTAATGAGAAGATATTAATCCTCTCACAAGACAGACAGGGATTTAGAAGAGTCCATATAAACCAAAATGAAAAGACTAAGCTTCTCTTTGACTACTCCAAATCTCTTACTGTTTCAAAAGCTAAATTTTTGGATGAGAATACTGTTTTACTCGCTCTTTTGAGCAATGAGCTAATCTCATACGATATTAAAAATGGCTCTATAAACTGGATGATTCAAGTCTCAGGCGCAAAATTTTCCGACTTTGCTTTAGACGAAAAAAAAGAGAGAGTTGTAGTTGCAGATGAGAGCGGAGATCTGAAAATCCACAGCACAAAAGACGGCAAACGACTGAAACTGCTCTCTGGGCAAAATCTAGACAACGTATTTCAGGTGGACTATAAAAACAATGTTATTGCAACAGCTGGACAGGACAGAAGAGCCGTTATTTACGATTTAAAGGCAGACTCATCGTACTATATAGAGTCCGGTTTTTTAATCTATAGCGTCGGATTGTCACCAAGCGGTAAAATCGTAGGGTATGCGAGCGATGAGGAGAACAATATATCACTGGTTGAAGTCTCCACAAAAAACTCACTCGGCAAATTCGGCGCAAACAGAATGACTCTTGCGAAAATAGTTTTTATAAACGAGAATGAGTTTTTAGCTGCAAGTGATGACAGAGTCATTAATCTATATAGTGTAAAATAAAAAGAGAAAAGGAAATATAATGAATATCTCAAGTATAGTAGTTCAAACAATACCAAAATACCTAAACGAGGTCGTTGAAAGCCTCAAAAATTGTGAAGTGTGCGACTATCACATGCATGATGAAAAGGGCAGAATAATTATTACGATAGAGGGTGAAGGAGTTGCCCAGGAGCTTGAAAAGCTAAAAGTAATAGAGGCAATACCTCATGTAATAGCCGCGGATATGCAGATGTCATACAGCGAAGACGAGCTTGATGCCCACATGGAAGTGATAAATGGCGGCGACGCCGTTCCAAAGATGCTGAATGATGACTCTATCGATGCTTCGAGAATAGTTTACAACGGTGATTTAAAGAAAAAAGATGATTTGGTTACTTTTACTAAAAAATTTGATGAAACAAAGAGGTAAATTTTGTCCGTAATATTTGAGTCAACTATAAAAATGTCCCCTGAGAGCCGCGAAGATTGGTATATAGAGCTAAAAGATACGATAAGCGGCAAAATAGAGATATGTAAGGATCTCCAAGAGTACTCCAAGAAAGTCGAGGAGCTTGGGGCAGATTACGGCGGGCATGTGGATGAAGTAAGATGGAGCAAAGATGAGAGAGTTCCTCCATATGTGATGGACAAGGTGAGATTTGAGATGTCAAAATTACAAAGAGAGCTCGAAGATGAGACTGGTAAACCTGTTATTGGCGAGGATATAAAATAACATGGAAGCAAAAGCTATACGAACCACAAGATACTTAGATATAGATGAAATAGATGAGCATCTAAAAAATGTAGAGTACATCATGATGGCAGCCTCTTCTCCGGAGCATTTTAAAGAGGCACCCATCCATTTTACTATCTTTTTAAATACCTCGGATAATTTACCAAAAGATATTCAAGATGCCGTTTTGGATAAATTTCTAGAGGAAAACGGCATACGAAATCCCATAGAGGTTATGAGTCGGATTATGCCCGTAGGCTTTTCTGAAGGCTCTCATGAGACTCTTATGCCTCTTCTTCTTATAAAAAAAGAGGATGTGACAACCGTTGCGCATGTGCCGATGTTTGTTTTTGATTTTCTGGCAGATTCAGACAACTTCTATGAGGCTAAAGAGAAGAGTTTAACAGGCTGGAGCTACAACTACAACGATTAAGATTGAAAGGAGATGGACTCTACCTCATCAACCGTTTTTGCAATATGATGGGATAGATTTTCACATCCATCCTTTGTAACCAAAATATCATCCTCTATTCTGATGCCGATTCCGCGATATTTTTTCGGCACACTCTTGTCGTTTTTATCAATATATAGACCCGGTTCAATTGTTAAAACCATCCCTTTTTGCAGCGGTATCTCTCTTTCTTTTACATCTTTATATGGTGCGGGGTCATGAACATCTATACCCATCCAATGCCCTATTCCATGCGGATAGTACTTTTTATGCTTCTTCTCTTTTATCAGTTTTTTATAATTTCCTTTTAAAATACCAAGCTCTACCATCCCTTTTGTGAGAAGTTTTTCGGCACTCTCCTGCAGGTGGCTTCTTTTAACGAACGGTTTTATCATGGCAATGACTCTAAGCTGTGTATTTAAAACTAGATTGTATAGCTCTTTTTGCGCCTCACTAAACTTTCCATTGACGGGAATTGTTCTTGTTATATCACTCGCGTAGTAGTTATGCTCGCACCCCGCATCTATAAGTATAAGCTCTCCCTCCACAAGCGGCTTCTCATTTTTTATATAGTGAAGCGTATTTGCACTGTTTGCGCATGCGACTATAGAGGTGTAGGCATCGCTGTAAGCCGCATTTACTTTAAATTCATGCTCTATTTCTGCTTGAAGCTGGTACTCATATTTTCCTCTTTTATCTATCTTCATGGCTCTGTGGTGTGCTTTTGCCGTAATATCTATTGACTCTTTTATCATCTCAATCTCTGCAGCTGATTTGATGAGTCTCATCTTTTGCACAAGCGGCACGATGTCATGTCTAATCTTGATATCTTTTGTCCATTTTGAAACTTTTTTCACACTGCTCTTTTTCGAGTTTAGCTCAAAATAGAGATTTTTTTTACCTTTTATAAATCCTTTGAACTTTTTTTCAAAATCATCTATTACGCAAACTTCATCAACCAAAAATCTCTTTTTAGCCTCTCTTGCCCCGAGTCTCTCTCCCATCCAAAGCTCAAGAGTTTTATCTTTTTTTTGAACAAACAGAACTGTTTTTGTTTCGTCTTTGCTTTTTAAAAAAACAAGTGCTGCATTATCCTCTTTAAAACCGCTAAAGTAGTAAAAATTGCTATCTTGTCTGTATGGATGGTGCGTATCATGAGAGCGTGTCGCCGGCTCAGCGCTAAATATAACCCCAACCGAACTGTTTGGTATTTTTTTTAACAACAGTTCCCTTCTTTTTTTGTACTCCCGCTCTTTTATCATCTACATACTCCATCTAGCCACTCTCTGTTTTGCAACATTATTTCAAAAAGGGCATCTTCAAAAGCATCAACCGCACCCCTTGCATCAAGGCTCTTTGTCTCAACCCTTGATCTAAACGTCTCACTTGCGACAATGCTGTTTGTCTTAGCGTCTATGAGCGATAAGTTCAAAATAACCTTGACATGGGACTCTTTAAAATCTTCGCTGAAAAACTGCATAAACTCTTCTATATTCGTCTCTAAAACAAGAGTGCTTTTTACTCTTGATTTTGAGGGATGAACACTCTTAAAGAGTCCGGATTCTCTTATGCTTTTTAAAAGAGCCGACTCTACCATATTGTTTGGCGATTCCTGCCACTCTGACTGCGTGTAAGCAAAAATCTTGCTATCAGGCTCCATATACTCCATTTTTAGCGAAGCCAACGAGCTTGAGCTAAAAGCTCTTGAAATTTTCAGTGACTTATCTCTGCAGCCGACGCCACTACGATTTATATTTAAATCATCTATTGCGATACTATACCGGACAACCGGAGGTTTTACAGTCGTACAACCACTTAAAAACAGTGTTAAAATTATTAAAATCGCTCTCATCTACTTCTCTCCCGGTCCTTTTTTTATCTCTTCTTGCATTAACATTATATCTGCAGGACTTCTCTCATATCTGTTTATCGTCTCTTGGATCTTCAAAATGAGATTTTGCATATCAAGCAGAGCATTATTCATTGTAGGAACCACATCTCCGGTAATCTCTTTTATATTAAATTCTCCGCTCTCTATCGCTTCGCTAAAAGTGTTTATTGAGTCCTGTATTCCTAGGTAGCTATTTTTTATAGAGTCAAATGCACCAGAGATATCATCTTCGAATTTGCCGCTTTTGCTTAGCAGCTCATCAACTCTAGGTAGCAGTCTATCAATTTTTTCAGATGCACTTTTTAGATTTTTCATAGTATCTCTAAAGTTTTGTGTCGTATTATCATCCAGCATACTGTTTATTTTAGAGATCATAAGAGCGCTATTTTTAAGAAGAGTGGATATCTCCTCCTGATTTTTGTCACTAAGCAATCTACTGGTTTTTTGCAGTGTTTCTGCAAAATCTTTAGATATATCTATAAATCTGTTCTCTAGTTTTATAAAAATAGAGGGCACGGACTTTATGACCGGATACTCCTCACTCTCTTTAGCCCCAAGAAGTTTTGCATCTTTTTCATGGTTAATGGTTAGGTTTATATAACTAAGCCCAGTAATTCCCTGAGATGTAAGCTGAGCCTCCGTTGATGTCTTAATGGGGGTGTCTTTAAGTATCTCCACTAAAACCTCAACCTGTTCGGAGTTGCTTTTACTAATGCCGAGATTTACTACTTTTCCGACATTAAGTCCCTTGTATTTAACAGGAGCATCAAGATTAAGACCCAAGACGGACTCGTTAAAATATATAACATATCTCTGCATCTCAGACTCTTTCGTAGGCTTTAAAAGCCAAAAGCCAAACAGAAACATGCTTATAATTCCAATAAGCACCAAAATTCCTATCACAACATAACTAACTCTGTTATTCATGAAATCCGACCTTATTTATATTCATATTGAAAAAATTATTGATAAATTCACTGTTTATGCCGGATATATTTTTTAAATTTCCCTCGTACACTATTTTTTTATTGTCAATTATAGCAAGAGAGTCGATTGTATCATAAACAGACTGTAAATCGTGTGATACCATAACGACGCTAAGCTTCAGGCTGTCGCGAAGTTTTAGTATCAGAGCGTCAAACTCTTTTACGGAGATAGGGTCCAAGCCGCTTGTGGGTTCATCCAAAAAAAGAAGCTCCGGATCCATAACAAGTGCGCGCGCAAGTCCTGCCTTCTTCTTCATTCCTCCGCTTAGTTGGGATGGATAAAGGGCAGCATCACTCTGTTTTAGTCCAACGATGCTGATTTTAAACTCCACTATCTCATCAATCATAGTTTTTGAGAGGTCGGTATACTCCACAAGAGGAAGAGCGATGTTTTCCCTTAAACTAAGTGATGAAAAAAGCGCACCCGATTGAAACAAAACGCCCCACTTTTGTCTAAGTTTTTGAGCGTCTCTGTATTGTATATTTTTAAGGTCGTATCCCAACACTTTAATGCTTCCGCCCTGAGGCTCATGAAGCATAACCATCTCTCTAAGAAGTGTTGTTTTTCCTGCACCGCTAGGTCCCATAATGCCGTAAATCTCGCCTTTTTTTATATTAAAAGTCAAGCCGTCATGAACTACTCTATCATCAAAAACTGTTCTTAAATCTTTTACTTCTATTATATTTCTCATCATATCCCCAGTTTTGTCAGTACAATAGAGAAGAGCGCGTCACATATAATTACGGCAAATATAGCTTCAACAACACTCTTTGTCGTGTTAGTGCCCAAACTTTGCGTGCTATCTTCAACGCTAAGTCCCCTGTGGATTGCTATAGAAGCTATTAAAAACCCAAAAAACGGTCCCTTTGCAATGCCTACAAAAAAATGTTTTGCCGCAATAACATCGTCGAATCTATCCAAAAAAAGAGTTGTACTGATGCCCAACTCTACACTGGCAATTATCATTCCGCCGATAATTCCCATAATATCTGCTACAAAGATGAGCAGTGGAACGACTATCATTAAAGCAAAAATTCTTGGAAGAATTAAAAACTTATATGGATTAAACCCCATCGTCTTCATAGCATCAAGCTCTTGAGTGATTTTCATAGTGCCTATCTGTGCAGTATATGCAGAAGCACTCCTGCCGGCTATGACTATAGCTGTTATGAGCGGAGCAAGCTCTCTCAGTATTGATATGCCTAACATATCGACTATAAATATATTAGCACCATACATTTTCAACTGGTATGCCGATTGGTATGCTACTACGACTCCTATCAAAAAAGTTGTTATTGCTACGATGCTGAGTGCCTTTACGCCGCTCTCATTAATCTCAAAAAGCATCTCTTTATATCTGATGTTTTTCAAAGATGAGAGGTAATGAAAACTATGTGCAAAGAGTTCTCCCAAAAAGGCTATAAACTGCAGAAATAGCATCTCTTTAGCATAAACTACTCTCCCAAGCCTCTCTAAAACTCCTCGCTTTTCAGGCTCCTCTTTTTTGTCATATCTACTTTTTTGCAGCTTTACTAAAGCAAGCATGCTTAAGAGATCTTTATCATCACACAAAATTTCTGACTCTATCTTCTCTGAGTGAAGTTTTTTTTCTAGATTATAGATAAATATGGCAGCAGCACTATCAAGCAAAACAACTTTTGCAAGGTCCAAGAGTACTGTTTTATCTTTTTCAAATTCAAGGGTTTCGATTTTTTTTTGGATTTTTGAGATGTTGTGCAGAGTTAGCTCTCCCCTGAAGATTAGGGAGAGTCCGTTATCGGTGTAAGCAATGTCTAAAGATTGATTATACATAGCAAAGTATTAAAAATCTCTCTCTAGAAGTTTGTTTACTTTGAGTATTGTAATGATTCTATCCTCTTGTTTGCCGACACCGTCAATTACAGTATCGTCGCCGTTGGCAGTCTCGGGTGCAGGTCCTATTCTGGATTTTTTAATTCTAATCGCCATCGTAAGCCTGTCAATGACAAATCCTGCAATATCATCTCCGTGTCTCATAACTATAAATCTTGTATCTTCGTTATGCTTTTTAGGGCTAAGTCCAAATTTAAGACGCAAATCAATCAGAGGTATAACAGCACCGCGCATGTTAAAAACACCTACAACATACTTTGGAACCTGAGGAACTCTCGTCCACGGAAACGGCTTTATAATCTCCTGTATAGCCAAAATGGGAACCGCATACTCCTCATCTCCGATTATAAATCCAACAAGCTGAACTACATCCTCGGAGTGATTTATACCCTCCTGCTCTGCTCTGCTCTGTTTACTGATTATCTGTTTTAATTTTTCGCTCATTATAAAAACTCCGATCTAAAATTAATATTTCTCTGCACTACGCTTGAGAGATAGTCTGCTGAATATGGCTTGGTTATATACTCAATCATTCCAGACTCCACCCCTCTCATACGATCCGATTTGCCGGTACGTGACGTTACAGCGATAAGAGGCAGATTTTTATAACGGTTATATTTTTTAATCTCGGTTGCCAAAGTATATCCGTCCATTCTAGGCATCTCTATATCTATAAGCATTGCATCAAAATTATGGTCACCCTGCTTGAGTATGCTTAAAGCTTCCTGTCCGTCACCGGCTTCCACTAATGTAATGCCGGTAGCCTCTAGCGCCTTTCTCATAATCATTCTGTCTGTTTTAGAGTCATCGACAATCATAACTGTATAATCGCTTGCTTTTGTTTTTTCGCGTGTCAACATTGCAGCATCAGATGTGGAGTCGGCTCTTGCCGATGTTTTAACATGCTTTGCCATCTCCATAATTGCGATAACGTCTACAATAAGCGTAACACCGCCATCACCGCGGATAGTAGCACCCGCAATTCCCTCGATGCCTTTTAAGAACTCTCCTAGAGATTTTATAACAATCTCCTCTTGACCGACAAGCGTATCTACTATAAGCCCTAGTTTACTCGTTCCAAGACCCAGAACTACAACGTAAGCATACTCGTTTGAGTCAAGTATACGCTCTACTTCAAAAATATCTCCGATGTGAACAAGAGGGAGAACATCTTCACGAAGTCTCATAACCGAGCGACCCTCTACCGTATAGACCTCATCGGTGGATATTCTTACCGTCTCTAAAACAGAAGCAAGTGGAATAGCATAGTGCTCCTCTTGAACACCGACTAAAAGCGCTTGAATAATTGCAAGTGTCAACGGAATTTTAAGCTTCATAGACGTTCCTACGCCAAGCTCACTGTCTATATCTATGATGCCGTTTAGTTTCTCAATGTTTGTTTTTACAACATCCATACCGACGCCGCGTCCCGATACGTTTGTAACCTTTGCCGCCATCGAAAAGCCTGGTCTGAAGATAAGAGTGAACGCCTCTTTATCACTCATATTTTCAGCCTCTTTTTGAGTTATAATCCCTTTTTCAAGCGATTTTTTCTTAAGCAGCTCTACATCAAGACCTTTTCCGTCGTCATCTATCTGGATAACAATCTGATTCCCTTCGTTGTACGCTTTAAGCGTAATCGTTCCCATCTCGTTTTTACCCTGTCCTGCTCGTATTTCAGGGATTTCAATTCCATGGTCGCATGAGTTTCTTATGATGTGAACCAGAGGGTCGCCGACCTCTTCAACGATTGACTTATCCAGCTCAGTATCTTCACCGAATATCTCAAGCTCTATCTTTTTGTTAAGTTCACGGCTCAAGTCGCGGATCATTCTAGGAAACTTGTTAAACACTTTGCCTATCGGAAGCATTCTTGTCTTCATAACCGCTATCTGAAGGTCGGTAGTTACGAGAGAGACAATCGAGACGACCTGATTTAACTCCTCTAAAAAGCTCTCCCCTTCATAACGCTCTTCAACATCATCATTTATCTTAATAAGTCTGTTTTTTGCAAGAACCAACTCCCCTATAAGATTCATAAGATGGTCAAGTCTCTTAACGTCAACACGTATAGTCTGCTCAACAGCAGAAGCTTTTTTAGCGGGTGCCGCGGCTCTTGCATCATCAGAGGCATCTTCATCATGACTTATTGAAGCAGGTTTTGACGCAGGAGTAACTGGTACCGGAGCTTTAGAAGCACTCTGTGGTAACTCATCTTCTGTCTCTTGCTCGCTCTCTTGTGATTGCTCATCTGCAGATGCCGATTTTGCCTCTCTTTTTGCTCTATCTTCTGCCTGTCTCTGCTGCAGGAGTCTCTCGATTTCTGCTTCAAGCTCATCGGCATCCATATTGTCATAGTCAGGTTCATCCTCGGCTACGGCTTCTTCCTCTTTGGGAGCCAACACCTCTTCTACGGCAGGAGTTTCAATCCCTGTGTCTCCTCTTGTACACTTATCAAGTCTGCCAACGCAAGCCAAAACATCAATGCCTCCATCAGAACTAGTATCACGGATAATGACCAAAAGAGCTTTCATCAGGTCTATAGACTCCAAGACAACATCCATGACATCGGCATCAATCAACAAATCTCCGTGTCTTGCCTTATTTAAAACATCTTCCATGTGATGAGTCAGATGCGTTAAAACATCAAAATTTAAAAATGATGATGCACCTTTTATAGTATGTGCAACACGAAATATTCTATTTAAAAGTTCTAAATCTTGAGGGTTGTTCTCCAGCTCCACCAAATCCTGGTCTAACTGCTCAATAAGCTCGAAAGACTCGATTAAAAAATCTTGCAGTATCTCTTGAAATTCATCCATATTTTCACTCCTACTTCATATGAGCACGAACTATTCGTGCTATTTCATTATAAAATGCGCTTGCTTTAAACTTAACCAAATAAGCTTCACCGCCTGCTTCAACGCCTCTGTCCGCACTAAAATGGTCACTTATGGAAGAGTTAAAGACAATCGGTATATTGTTAAATCTGCCATCCTCTTTTGCATTTGCTGCAAAATGAAAACCATCCATTCTTGGCATCTCCACATCTGAGATGATTATTTTTAAAGTCTCATGAAGATTATCGCCGTAGATCTCGTAAAGTTCATCAAGCTTCTGCAGTCCCTCTTTTCCGTCCATCGCCTCAAGAACATCAAACCCCATCTTAACAAGCGCCTCTTTTACTATTTTTCTAGCAGTAGAGCTATCATCAAGAACAAGTGCTATCCCAGAAAACTCCTCATTTTCGGTCGTGTCAAATTGAGTGTCCGGCTCATATAATCCCAAATCTTGTATAACACCCTCAAGGTCTAGTATAAGAAGGACGTTCTCCCCCTCTATTTTTGTCACACCGGTAATCTTGCTGCCCTCAACCGTGGCACCGTCACTCATAAAAGATGCAGGTTCTATATCTGCCCAACTTATTCTTCTTATTCTTTTTGCTTCATGGACTATAAAACCTATAAGAATATTATTGAATTCCGTGATTATTACCCTTGCGTTTTTTTGAGCATCTTCAGGTGCTTTAATCTTCATCCACTTTGCCAAATTCACAACGGGAATAACAACGTTTCTTAGATCAAATATACCCTCTATGAACTCCGGTGTTCCCGGCAGTTCCGTTAAGTTTGGTAATTTTATTATCTCTTTGACTTTTGAAACATTTACACCGTAAATGCCCTCGTAGACTCTGTCATCTTCTTGCTTAAAGATGCGAAAGTCCACAAGTTCCATCTCATTTGAGCCAACTTTTAGTGACCGTTCTGTATTCATGTATTAATTTCCTTTTGAGAAAATTTTTCCTGCAAAAAATGTATGTTATCCTTAAATTCTACAATAAAATATCTTTGATTGCACGCAAAAGCACCAAGATTTATATAAATAAAATCTTTTAATTTTAATATTTTGTTCTGATGAAAATGCCCTTCTATAAAGTAGTCACAGCTATATTTACCCTCAAGCCTTTTAGCCATAAACTCCTCTAACCCTACAAACTCTTTGCAATCATTTTTCTCACCCAAATATAGGTCAAGTTTCTTCAATATATAGTGATTACTTAAAGAGTCAACAGCTCTCAATAGTTTCAAAACAAAAGAGTTTCTGATAAGTGATGCATATATTTTATACCCAAAATTACTCTCGATATCGCCGTGAGAGAGCAGAACTTTTTTCCCATCCATGCGGCACTCTACAGGTTGTGAAGAGATTGGAAAAACTTTAGCTTTTGGAAAAATAGTTGCAAGATTAAAATCATGATTCCCCTCTAGATATATCACCTCTGTATCTGAGGAGATCTCATTTATAAGAGTGATCGCCTCTTGGTTGATCTTATGGGTTTGGGGTATCTCTCCAAAAAGCGCATCAAATATATCGCCCATAAGAATGAGCTGCGAGCAGAGAATTTTTTTTGAATGGATGTTTCTTAGAAACTCTAGAAAGTGAGGGCGTTTGTGCGAATAGTGCGCGTCTGCAACGACAATCGCACCCTCTTTTATCTCTAAATTATGGGACATAAGCTATGTTTGGTATCCCTAAATCTTCATCAAGCCCCATTATCAGGTTTGCATTGACGACTGCCGCTGAAGACGCGCCTCTCATAAGGTTGTCTATCGCGCTAGAGATAAAAAGAACGTTGCCCTTTTGCTTTACATAAATATCGCAAAAATTTGTTCCCGCTACGTTTTTCATGTCAACGGGGTTTTTACTCACTCTTACATGTTTGGCATCTCTGTAAAACTCCTCAAGAAGTTTATGTGCGTCAAAATCTCCCTCAACCTGAATATAGATAGAGCTTAACATTCCACGCGTTATAGGAACCAGATGCGGAACAAAATGAACCTCGTCAAAATCAACACCTAGTTTTTGAGCGATTTCGGGTGCATGTCTGTGCATGAGCGGATTGTATGCAAAAAGATTGTCATTTACATTAACAAAGTGCGTTGTCTCGCTCAGTTTTTTACCCGCTCCGCTCACGCCTGTTTTTGCATCTATAATGATTGGCGTATGTTTTGCTCTTCTGTGCATAAAAGGCAAAAGTCCCAAAATTGCGGAGGTTGGAAAACATCCTGGGTTTGCTACGAGTTTTGCACTTTTTAGCTCCTCACGAAACAACTCAGGAAGCCCATAAACCGCATGTTCTAAATTTTGCGTATCGGTATGCGGGCAGTAAAACGCTTCATAAATATCTTGAGGTAATCTATAGTCGGCAGAGAGGTCAACGACTTTTAGACCTTTTTCTATCAAAGGCTTTACATAAGCCATAGCCGTTTGATGCGGAAGTGCTAAAAAGACAAGCTCACAGCTAGACGCACACTCGTCAATGTCGGCTTTTTTTACCTCCAAGTCACAAACTTTGGCAAGTGATGGATGAAGAGATGAGAGAGTCGTTCCGCCCTCCGTATTTGCAACGTAAAAGAGGTTGAATTTTGGATGATGTATAAGGATTTTTAAAAGCTCAAGCCCCGTATAACCGCTTGCACCTATAACTCCAACATTAATTGCACTCAAAAACTATCTCCTGATACCTTACTTCAACTATCTCAAACTCTTTTGTTGCGTTTGGAAGCTGAACTTTAATCTCATCCCCCTCTTCACGTCCTAAAAGCTGCTTTGCCAAAGGAGAGTTGAAAGAAATTAACCCCATCTCAGGATTGCTTTCGCACCCGCCGACTATAGTATATGTAAACTCTTCATCGCTCTTAACATCGGTGACGACAACCGTTGAGCCAAAACTTACCTTTGCATGTTCAAGATCACTAGGATCTACAATCTTTGCGCTTCCTATTATCTCTGAGAGTTCTTGCAGACGGTTATCAATCTGTTTTTGCTGCTCTTTTGCCGCATGATACTCGGCATTTTCCTTCAGATCGCCATGTTCAAGCGCCTCTTCTATCGCCTTAACCACAGCCGGTCTTTTTACACTTTTTAAATTTTTAACTTCTGCTTGGAGCTTGTTATATCCAAACAGTGTCATCGGCTCAATTTTTTCCATAAATACGTTACCCTGCAACCATAAATTTTTTACTTATTATACCAAACTTTTTTAGCGAGGGGCTATTTTTGAGAGATCGAACTCTAACTTTTGTTCTTGGCACTCTATCGTTACAATGCAGCCTCTTTTGCTTATGCTTTTTGCTTTTTTTATATCTTTTAGCAGTTCTCTGTTCTCTTTTGAGAGTGGGTCGTGCGCGTAGAGGGTTTCGTCTTTTATAAAAAATATTCTCCCGCCGCCGCAACCATCACCGACTATGCCTTCGCATACAAGCGGCTCATTTAAATCAAAACTATCAATCATCCAAACACTCCTTTATTTTGAGACTATTTTTTTCACGGCTTGGGCACACATGACAAGCCCGAAAGTTCCTGTTACGGCGCTAAAACTTCCCTTCTCTTTTACCTTTGCATGTTCGGTACTAAAAATGACTGTATATTTTTTCTTAAAGCCCCGTTTTTTAAGTTCATAGCGGATTTTTGAGCCGAATCTGTCACCGTGGCTCTTCCAAATATCGTCTACATGCACCTTTGTAGGGTCAACTCTTTTTGCCGAGCCGAATGATGAGATAAGTTTTTTATAGCACTTTTGCGCAAGAGCGAGCTTTGCTTTTGTGTCGTCTATGGCATCAAGCACTACGTCATAAGGCTCAAAGTCAAAATCCCAAACCCACTGCTCATCTATCTTTGCGTTTATGATCTCTACATGTGGATAGTGTTTTTTAAGCGCCTCTACCTTGACCTCTCCCTCATGCAGCTCCGACCACATCTGACGGTTTTGGTTAGACTTGTCATAGGTATCAAAATCTACGATTGTTATATGCTCCACACCGCTTCTACTGAGGCAGTCAAGGCAGTGTCCACCTACCCCTCCGACTCCCAGAAGCAAAACTTTCGCATTTTGAAGTTTAGAAAAGTCATCTCCAAAGAGAGTTTTTATACGCTCATGTCTCAATTTTGCTCTATCCACTCTTTAAGTCTATTTATGCTTTCGTATGCACTCATGTCAAGCTGTATGGGTGTTATGGATATATTTCCCAATTTTATCGCCTCATAATCGCTCACACCTTTTTTCCCCTCACGCGCAGAGAAGTTAAGCGGATGTGTTCCAAGCCAGTAGTACTCCTCACCCCTTGGGTTTCTATGCAGATGTGAGTCGTTTGCGTAGAGCCTGTACCCCGCATAAGTGATAATCATCTTCGGCTCTTCTATATCAATATTTGGAGGGATGTTTATATTTAAAAACTCTCTCTCGGGAAGAGGAAAAGAGCCATCTTTTATCTTTAGAACAAGCTTTTTGATGGTATCTTGAGCCAGAGTAAAATCGCCGCCCGGGTCGGTAAAGTCCATCACCTGAGATATGGCGATAGACGCTATGCCATGCAAGACACCCTCCATAGCTCCCGCAGCAGTTCCTGAGTAGGTAATATCCTCACCCATATTTGAGCCGCGATTAATTCCGCTGATAAGCAAGTCCGGCTTGGAATCAACGAACATCGTACTGAGCGCGAGATATACGCAGTCACTCGGAGTTCCGTCATCAAGTTTGAAGAAGTTATCCTCAACGCCCACAAAACGAAGGGGACGAATAATGGTAAGCGAGTGCCCGCATGCAGACTTCTCACTAGCAGGTGCAACCACCGTAACCTCGACATCCTCTATCTCTCTAAGGGCTTCAACTAAGCTCAAAAGTCCTTTTGCCTCATATCCGTCATCGTTTGTTACTAAAATTCTGTATCTTTTTTTCATGACATAATTCTATCATTAAAATTCAAATTTTTTAATAAGGTGAAAACTCTCAAGTTCCACTTGGGAACGAGGAAACTTGACATTGCAACTTCTATTAGTGGTTCTAATTCCAAGTTCTACTTGAGAACGAGAACGCTAACGATAGACACTTTTATTTATAAGTGATTGCTGAATAACAACACCACCTTTAATTCCTTCTTTCGTTTCAGCTTTTCCTTTACATCTGCTTGGCATACTGAAGCTTGTTCCTGGCTCACATTCCATATCATTCATGCTTCTTGTCGCGCAAGCACCATACGCCATACCGACCATATAGCAAGTTTCATTATTAATATCAAAGCCCTTGGAAGTATTTGGAATAGCCGCTTCTTTCTGTATTTCTTTGTAAGTTGCAATTTCTCTTTGTTTTTCTTCTTGAATTATTAATTCTTGCCTTTTTACTGATTCTCTTTGCTTTTCTTTTTTTATAGCTGCACTTGTATTAGCTCTAGCTTGTTGCGCGGCAACTCTAGTTGTAGTTCTATGCTTTTGTCTATTTATTTTTTCTAAAGCTTTCTGTTCCTCAGTTACTCTGTTGAAGGTACTTTAAACTTTCAAATATGATATCTGTTGTCTCTACTCTTGTAAATATAGGTATCCAGTGAAGAATAGTACATGTCACAAAGTGCGGATGAGTCGGTTCATATATCTCATATCTGCTTCTTCCCATAAAAGCGCCTTTTTTTTAATAGTAGCAGAGTGTTTTATGTTATGTAAATTTTATTGCAGATTGTCATTTTTTTGTAGCGTTCTATTTGTTTTTATACTTTGTCTTCTCGCTCCCATGCTGTGCTTGGGAGTGTTTATCTTAATTTATTATTTTGTTTTATTTATGTATACATTCCCAAGTGAAACTTGGGAACGAGGAAACATACACATCTGTAATAAATCTAAAGTATTTACCTCTATTGATATACTAATTTATGTTTTAATATCTAAAAAATACAGCATCACTATCAATTCCACTTCCAAAAATTGCCCCAACAATAAAAATAAACACTATGCAAGCATCTCTAAGTTTTATTGTTATTGAACTGAGTTTTTCATTTTTTACACCTATATAGTGCCAGTATAGCTTATTGAATAGCCATACAAAAAAAATCAATATTAATATTAATAAATCCATTTCTAAACCTATCTATTAGCTTTCGTTTTCTTTATTTACCAAGTCTCTTTTTTTTAAAATAGCACTAGCCAGAACAGCCCCTAGCCCTGCACCAAGAAAAGCTCCAACTATTCCGCCTACTAACATTTTTCCAGCACTTAAAGAGAATGCAAATGCAAACATTGCTACTACCCATAATAATATATTTTTCATTACCAGCCACCTTTGCACAAATATTAACTCTTATTAACTTAAAGTATGGAATGTCCCCTATAAAGTGGACAATTTGTTAATTACAACGATGATTTACTCTTTAGCGATATAGATCTATTTAATCAAAAAATGGCAGATTGGCTCATAGAATATAACACTGAAATACCACACCATAGTTTACAAATGAAAACTCATGTACAATATCTCATTAATACTAATCCTCAGTGCCAAATGTTATGGACTAATCCCCAATAATTCCATACCAAATTAGACAACAAGCCAACTTGCTCTATAATTAGGT
>NZ_JACUTS010000112.1 GCF_014859695.1 Sulfurimonas sp.
GAGTGGAATAAAAAATAGTTTGGAAGTGGTCTTGACAAAGGGGTGCAGTTTAGAATGGCTCTATTCATTAGCGAAAGAAGATAGAAAAATCATAGGAGCAGATATTCAAACGGTTGAGTTTGGATTTCCTATAGGTATGCCTTTGGTTAGAAAAGTGGATACAAAACATAAATTTTGGGAAGTAAGAAGTAAACTAGCCAGTGATAAAATTGCTAGAGTTATTTTTACTATCTATAAAGATTGCATGATACTTCTACACGGTTTTATAAAAAAAGACCAAAAAATGCCTGAGAAAGAGAAAGCCACAGCGATAGAAAGAAGCAAAAAACTTGATTTAGGAGAGTGTGATGAAAAATAAACATATTGGAAGCAGCTTTGATGAGTTTTTAAAAGAAGATGGTATATATGAAGAAACAACCGATATAGCAATCAAAAGAGTTATAGCTTTTCAAATAGAACAAGAGATGAAAGCTCAAAAAATTACTAAAACAAAAATGGCAGAGATGATGAAAACCAGTAGAGCGGTTGTTAATAGACTTTTAAATCCAAGTCATGGCTCATTAACGCTAAATACTCTTGAAACTGCAACAAGTGTGCTAGGCAAAAAGCTATCTATCTCTATTGTGTAATTTTTGCAAAATAAGTATTCCTTAGTCTAGTAGGAATTATTATTCATCTTTACCAATATACATTGTTTAGAGCATAAATCCCTGAATTTGTAACAAGTTGAAAATACAGGGCTTAGTTTGTGCGAAGAAGTATAATCAAGATTAAGTATTGTAATGCAATTACAAACTTTCCAACTCTTTTCTAAATTTTTGTTCAAAATAAAAATTTACAGCCTCTTCTACAATTTCGCTCATCATTTGAGCTTTCGGTAGCTTTAAACCATCTAAAACTTTAAAAGCTGTCATTGCATCAATTCTTTTTATAGTTTTCTCATTAAATTTGATATTTTTGCCTTTTTTTACATTTTCTTCCATTTAATAGCCTTTTATATATTATATAGCATAAATTATATCTTTTTTTAATTTATTTAACAAATCTCACAAAAATAGATTTTTAGAAACTTTACTAAATACGCAGATAAATTTTATCGCCCTACCCTTT
The DNA here is from genome assembly GCF_014859695.1 of Sulfurimonas sp. Taxonomy (GTDB): domain Bacteria; phylum Campylobacterota; class Campylobacteria; order Campylobacterales; family Sulfurimonadaceae; genus Sulfurimonas. The sequence continues at coordinate 1,111 of NZ_JACUTS010000112.1, forward strand.
ATATCCTCTTATTTATATTACATACTTGCTAGTATGTTGTATATTATATAATTTTTGTGTACAATTAGTGAGTATTTTCTTGATAAGAAGATATATAAAATCAAAGAAATGGATAAATAATGCAACTTTCAAGTGGAGATTTATTAAAAGATTTGCAAAAATGGCAAAAAATGTATATTTTAAGCATTAATGCACTTAGTTATTCTCAAAATACAATTGAGTTATATAATCGAACTATTAATTTCTTTATTGAATATATGAGGGAATTTCAAGAGGAAATACTAATTAATAACATAGAACATATGCATTTTATAAATTTTCTTTCTTTTTTAGATAAAAAAGCAAAACTTGATAAAACAATAAAAAATAAACTAAATTTATCAAAATCTACGAAACAAACATATTTAAAAGGCATTAGAAACTTTTTTATTTACATTAGTGATAATAATGATGAAGGACATACTTATGAAAGATTTTTTAGGAAATTAAAAATTGCTGACTCATCAAGAGCTGAAGAAAAAATTCGTTATCTCTCTGAAGATAAAGTTCAAAAGCTTCTTATCTATTTAGAAAGGCTACTCAAAAAGAAAACCTATAACTCTTATAGAGATTCTCTACTTATTAAATTACTTTTACATTCTGCTTTGAGAATTAGTGAGGCTTTAAATGTAACCTTAGCAGATATTACCTCAGATCAAGATGACAATGAAATCTTAGTAATCAAAGTTTTAGGCAAAGGTGGAAAAATACAATTTGCAAGGATAGTAAAGACACACATCCAAGCTGAGCTAGATTATTTTTCAAATACACTTGGAATTGATTTGGATGAGAATATTTTTGTTACTAAAAGTGGCAAAAAACTCTTAAGAGAAAATGCATATGTTATAGTATCAAATCACTACAAAAGAGCTGGATTTTTTCAAACAGGATTGCATATTTTAAGACATACTCTTGCTATGAGGCTTACTGAAAATGATACTGATATCTTAGTTATAAAAGAGACATTAAGGCATAGTTCTTATAATTCTACAACGGTTTATGCTAAAGCCTCAAGCAAGAGAGTTAGCGGAGGGTTGAAAAGTTTACTATGAGCTTTATTGATACCATTTTGAGGATGTTTTTCTTCTATTTTTATGCTCTTCAAATAACTCTTCATCTTTGATTTTTAACCACAAAGCCGTAATTCTCCCCACTATATCGGCTTTAGCCGTTTAAAGGGTGTGATGAACAAGTACATAGATGGAATTACTATTTAACTCTTTGTTTTTCTATTTTTTCTAACTTGTCTATCTTCTCTTTAGTGGTTTGAAGTAAAAGTTTTTCAAGCTCTTCAAGCCTTCCAAATGTTCTCATTACTTTAATAAAATTTATCATTGATATAGTCCCCTTTTGTTCATAATTAGAGTATGTTGTAGGGGAACTAAGCTGGGCTTCTTTTGCAAAATCACTCTGCTTTTTATTTTGTGAAAGTCGCAAGTTTTTTGCTCTCATGGCTAACACCATTGCTATCTCTTCATCTGTAAGAGTTCCAAAAGCACTATTTGGATTGAGTTTATTTTTAAGTTTTTTCTTTATTTTTGCTTGCGAATTTTGTAGTTTTTTTAAAAGATCATTGCTCATTATAGTGCCCCTTGTAGTGTTCTTTGACTTGTATGATCTAAAATTTGTTTTTGCTTAGACTCCTTTACACCATATTCTTGTAAAAGTTTTGGCAATTCATTATCTCTTAAGTTCTTCATTTTTTTCAAAGAAGCTGCAACAAACTCTAAATCAATCGAAAATTCAGTCGCTAGCGTGGTGATGTCATCAATATTAATAAGCGAAAGAGCTTTACCATATAAAGATAGTTGATGTTCAACTGTCTGCTTCTCACCTTTTGCAAAAGTTAAATCATAAGCTGGTGTAGCTTTATATTTAAAATTGCTATCACACATAAAGGAAAAGTTTCTACTATGATCATCTTGATTAACAAACATATAGTTAAAAAGCATTTGTAAGAAAAGTTGTTTTAGACTCCCTAGTGCTCCTAATTTAACAGCGGTTCTAAGTAAATCTTCATACCCTATAGTTCTGGGAATATTATAATCTAAGTGAAGTAAGCCTGCAAGGGAATGAACATGATATCTTTTACCACTTGCTTCTATATCAAACCTTTTGGTTACAAAATGGTGTTTATCATCAGCCTCGACCAAATAACAATCTGTCATTTCAATACCACTTTTTTTCGCAAGAAGATGATAAATATATTCGACTTTAGAATATGTCGATTTGTTTTCATCATCGTTTGATGTGTCATCATACTTGATTATTACATGTATAAATCCTTCTTTGAGTATTTTTGTGCGATCACCTAAAAATACCTCTTTTGTATCAAGATTAATTGCACCAACAGCTTTACTTCTTGCTCCTCCAACAAATGAGTGAGCACTTATCAAAAAGGCATCCTGCAGCGAGTGATAATCTCCTCCTTTTTTTAATTCCTTAGCTTTTTCAAACATAGATTTTAATGCTATAGTCTCAATGAGCCCATTTGCTTTTTCCATTGATGGTTCATATGTAATTGCACCAAGTCCCCTATGCCCGATAAAAAGAAGTTTATCACTTGCGGTTGGATATTTGTCCAAGTTTTGTAAAAAGAAGTTGTTCAATATTTCATTCCCGAAATTACCAGGTAACGAATCGCTAATAAATCCAGCAACTCTTTGCTGAAATACAAGATGTGTTGTATCTATCTCTTTTTGATTAGAATTTATCATCAAAGGACTTACTTTATAGCACATATCATCAATTTGTTTGAGGTATACTCTGTCTTCTTCTTGATACATGTCTGCAATGTGTTTTCCAAAAATATATACAGAGATTTTTTGCATGCTTATCCTTATTTCATTAATATTTGTAATTATATAATTTTTATGGGTATAATTACAAATATATATGTTTAATCTAGAGTTATATTGACAAAAAGTTTTAGAAAAATATGAGGATAAAGATTTAAATATTTATATAAAATAAACAAAAATATACTATAATGCTAATTCCAAATTAACAAAATGGATTTAATATGTTAGATAATATACGAAAACTTGAAAAAAGAATCTTAAATGAGCTTGCAAGCTCTTATAAACGCTACTTATATGATGCCATAGACTTTTCTTCTCAAATGATAGGTATTGTAGGTGCCCGTGGTGTTGGAAAAACGACTCTTCTTTTACAATATACTCAAACCCTTAAAGAAACAAATGAGCCTTATAAGTCTTTGTATTTTTCATATGACTATCCTACCAACATCGATATTAAGCTCATAGAATTAGCAGAAGAATTTGTGAAGATTGGTGGAACGCACTTAATCATTGATGAAATTCATAAATACCGAGAGCGTAAATCTAACTGTGTAAACCTAAAAAATTAAATTTATTTGATATAGT
>NZ_JACUTS010000027.1 GCF_014859695.1 Sulfurimonas sp.
GCTTGGAGGAAATATTAAAAAACTTTGTTGTCTTTTAGAATGAATCAGCCGTGATAAGTGTCATTATTTCTCGTTGCCTGACTCATTATTTTGTCAATTACCTCTTCTAGGAATCTTCTATTATAAAGACCCGTCATACCGTCTCTAAGAGAGGTGTCTCTTAGCTTCTCCATGAGTATCTGGCTCTCTATAACAGGCTTCGCCGCCTCTAGATAGTGTTTAATGCTTGAGATGTTTTTCTTCATCTTCTCAACTTCGTCTCTATCCTCGGATGTCATAGAAACCGTTAAAGAGATATCATGGTTTATAGTAAAAGGAATACAGACATAATCTATATCAATAGCAAGACACGCTTGACAAAGATTTGGAAACTCTGTCGAGATTGTTACGCTGTTTGTTCTATGGGCTCTACACTCCATCGCGTTTTTGTTGGTCTTCTCGAAACAGATATTCTCCTCTTCGGTGCTATATATAAGTTTTCTTTCAGACGTTACATTGTTTACTTCGTAAAATGCAAAATGACCGACTTGGTACTTTAGTTTTAAAATATCAATAATTCTTGTATATACTTCATCTTTAGAGCCGTCAAGTTCAATCGTCTTTTTAAACTTGTAGATGTCGGAGAGTTCGCTGATAATAGTTTTTGCTTCATAAAGCGGATCACTTGATGAGACACATCCCTGAGGGATAAATGTTGCAAGATTATATTTTATATCGCCAAAAGTCTCCTGCATCTTTCTAAAGAGCGAGTTCATCTGATCTACGACGCTTCTAGCATCTCCGCCTACTTTTGAGACAAAATTGTGTGTAAAATCTCCGCTATATGCTTTTTTAATACCGCTTTGCAGGTTTGAGAAAAGATTTAGATACGGGGTTATATAGTAGTTGATTAAGAATAGAACTACTACTATAAAGAGCAGGTTTATTCCTAGAATTTTTAGGATAGTAAGCATTCCACTGCTTCTCATATCGCTGATATCAAACTCCATACTAATAACGCCGAGAGTATCGCCTCTATTTACATTATGGCACGACATACAGTTCGTGTTGTCCATAGGGGTTGAGGCTTTATATGGAATAGTTACTCTTAGTATAGTGTTTTTTGTGTTTTCGCTAATTTTTTGTACGCTCTCTCCGGTTCTTAAAACCTCTTTGTCTATCTCATCCCTGATTACTTCGTTGCTAAGACCCTCTCCGTATTGCTGAATAACATTTTCGCCTCTGGCAATCCAGAGAGATTTGATATTGTTGCTGGTAGCAATTTTGTCTAAAAAGTACTGTCTCTTGTCCATCATGTTGTTTACCATATGAGCGGTAAGTCCATCTTTTACAATGTTTGCGGCCAGTTGTGATTTCTCTACGGCACTGTTTATGCTGTACTCTCTAAAGTTAAGTGAGATATTGACAATCGTTGCGGCAGTAAGTCCGAGTAGCATGAATGTAACTATGAGTAAAAGTCTGGATTTTGTTTTCATGTAAATCGCTTTATATGGTAATTTATTTTTTATAATAGCTAAGTAAATATAAATTTAGTTTGAAATATCAGCTAATTATTCGACAGTTACGCTTTTTGCTAAATTTCTAGGCATATCGACGTCATTACCTAATCTTATAGATATCTCCAAAGACAATAACTGCACAACGACCATCATCTCAAAAAACTCAAGCATATAGTGACTGCAAGCAGATATCTCTACAAAGTCGTCAGCTTTATCAAATACTATCTGGCTAATAGCGCAGATAGTAGAATCCCTAGCACTCAGCTCCTCTACGTTGCTTTTTGCCTTCTCATAATGGAGATGTTTTGGTAATAGTGCAATTGTGAAGAGTTCAGGGTCGGCAAGAGCAATGGGACCGTGCTTCATCTCCCCCGCAGGATAGCCCTCCGCATGAAGGTAGGAGATCTCTTTTAGTTTCAGAGCCCCTTCCATTGCCAACGGATAGAAAACATCTCTGCCGATAAAGAAAAAACCGTGACCGTGAAGATATCTTTTTGACAATCTTTTTATGCGTTCGTGCATATCGTCGTTTACTTTTACATGTGATGGAACTTCGCGAAGCAGTGAGATATGTGAGGCTATTTCGCTCCTGCCAAGGGAGTTTTTAAGTTTTGCAATATAGAGGCTTAACATCCAAAAAACTGCAACCTGCGTTGCAAAAGCTTTTGTTGAAGCAACCCCTTTTTCTATACCCGCTCTTGTTAAAATAGTAGCATCAGCTAATCTAACCATAGATGAGTTGTCGACATTGCAGATAACCAAAGTTTTAAGTCCCGCGGCTTTTGCCATCTTTAAAGTTTCTAACGTGTCGGCAGTCTCGCCGCTTTGAGAGATTACTACAAATAGAGTATCTTTTGTCATTATCGGCTCTCTGTAACGAAACTCGCTTGCAATCTCTAGCGAAGTTTTTATCTTTGAGTAGCGTTCAAATAGGTATGATGCGCTCATTGCAGCGTGGTACGATGTTCCGCATGCACAGAGTTTTATCTCGTTTATGCCCTCAAATAGACTCTCCTCAAGCTCGTCAAATATAATCTCATTATCGCTTAGTCTTCCCATAAGAGTATCCGAGATCACAACGCTCTGCTCATAAATCTCTTTTTCCATAAAAAATCTGTAGCCGTCTTTTTGAGCTAGGAGTTTGTTCTGAGTAAGGGCGCTAAATTTAGGCTCTTTTTTGGCTCCATCTTTGTCAAAAATAGCTATTGTTTCAGGAGTTACATAGCCATAATCTCCGTCTTCAAAATAGTTTACGTTTTGGCAGTGTCCGATGAGAGGCGTGTCTGAAGATGCAAAATACTTCTCATTCTCGCCGTTTACTCCGACAAGCATCGGTGAGCCGTGTTTTGCAAAGAAGATAGTATCGGGTTCATTTTTTGTAACAAGCAAAATTGCGTAAGCGCCGTGAAGCTCGTTTATAGTTTTTGCAAAAGCTTCAAAACTATTTTTTGCACTTTTTTGATTTTTCTCAAACTGATGCACAATGACCTCAGTGTCTGTTTGGCTTAAAAATGTAACACTGTTTGCTTGGAGCTCTTTTTTGAGCGTTGCGTAGTTTTCAATGATACCGTTATGAACAACATAAGATGATTCGCCTAAGTGCGGATGGGCGTTTAACTCTGTCGGTTTTCCGTGTGTAGCCCATCTTGTATGTCCGATACCGATTGCAAAACCCTCTGTTTTAAAATCTTTAGTTTTTTCTTGAAGGTTGATAAGTTTTCCGACCGCTTTGTAGCTAGAAAATTTTCCATTCTCTAAAACTGCAATTCCCGCAGAGTCATATCCGCGATACTCAAGCTCTTTAAGTCCGTCTAATAAAATCTCTTTTGTATTTTTTTGCCCAAGATATCCCACAATTCCGCACATTCTTAGTTGCCTTTTGTCAGTAGTTTATATATTTTTGCGACATTATTGCATATATCGTTTTGTTTTTGGATTAAGAAGCTGTCTCTTACTTTATGTTTAGTGCTGTGAATCTTTGCGGTGACTATGTTTATGCCAAGCTCTTCAAAACACTCCATGATATAAGCCAAAAGACCTTTTTGGTTTTGGGTGTTGATTGTAACCTCTGCATGGGTGAGTGAGTGTTCACAATCGACTCCTATCTCATCTTCATGTATGGTTACATCTTTTAGTTTTATATGTCTGCTCATATCAAAAGCGTTGTTGATTATATTTTCTATATGAATGGTCTCATTTTCATCCACATGTTCAATAAACTCTATCTTAAAATATTTTACGCTCTCAAAAAGTGTAAATATCTCCATGGAGGCAACATCAAGGTGGCTTAGAGATGCCAGAAGATAACCGATGTTTAGCGGAATTTTTCTGTAAATCTCTATAGCCAAAGAGCTTTGCGAGTGAATTGAAAAGTCATACTCTTTTGTTTGGGACGCTTTTTTTGCAATCTCTATAATGTCATGCGGCGTATGTTTAAAGAAAAATAGATTTGACTCAACCCTAAGAAGTTTGCTTTGTAAGAGTTTTGGAAGCTCTAAAAATTCTTGAAGTTTTGCTAAACGTTTTTCTATATTTAATCTCTTAGATGCGTCTGTTATTCTGCCTAAGTTTTGGGCAACTTCCAGCGCGTTTGTGTAGAGTTCGCGTAGAAGTTTTGAGGTAAAAGAGTTATAGACTCCTTCACCGACACCGTTTATGTCCGCGTAAGTGAGAACATAGAGAAGTTGCAGATTTTTGACATCTCCCACGTTTGACATAAATTTATAGAGCGTCTTTTCGTTGTGTATGTTTTCTCTGAGTGCCACGTTGCTCATGGTTACATGGTGTTTTATTAAAGTAACGCATCTCTCTTTCTCCTCTTCTTTTAGTTTCATCTTCGTAGTAAATGGAGTGATAAGTTTGGCACCCACCTCGCTGTGGTCCTGAACTCTCCCTTTTCCGCTGTCATGAAAGAGCGTTACAATCTTTAGCAAAAGCCTCTCGTCGCTGTTAAACTCATCGTAGAGTTTTTTGATGAAAGGTTCTTTTATATTTTCCAGCGCCTCGACGCATTTAATGGAGTGAATATCTACGGGATAGTGATGGTAACCGTCAAACTGCGGCAGGTGAAGAACCTTTTTAAAAGCGCCGAATAGATGATGAAGCACCCCAGCATCGTAAAAAAGTTTTAAAAAGCTGTACATGTACCTTTTTTTGAAGAGCTCTTTTAAAAGAGAGTATGTTTTGGCTTGAAGAGGGTGGGATATTTTTACGTAGGTAAATTGGCGCAAAAACCCTGCATCGAAATGGTACGGCTTATCTTCAAGCGAAACTAAAATCTCAAGAAGTTTGTTGAGCGGCTGAATCGGCAGATTGTAGGACGCATAAACTCTCTCATTAAGGCTGTAAATCCCTCTGCTTAGACGATTTTTTCTAAAGTTGCCCAGCTGTGACATGTCGGCGATATAGGGACGAATCATCTTTTTGACAAAAATTTGCGTAAAGTTGCTTATGCGCCACTGCGCTTCAAGAACTTTTGTAACCATCTTTTGTTGATTTTTAAATCCCAAAAGACGGCTCACCTCAGGGATAAATTCCAAAAGAAGCCTGTCTTCTTGTTTGTTTGTAATAAGATGCAGAGCGCTTCTTGTGCGAAAGAGCAGCTCCAGCGCCATTCTATACTCTCTGTACTCCTCATCTAAAAAGAGAGAGCCTGCCAAATCCTTGAGCGTTGAGACTCCGTAGATGGTGTGGGCAATCCAAAATATAAAGTTGGAGTCGCGAAGTCCGCCCACGCTCTCTTTGATGTTTGGCTGCATGGAGGTCGGATATTTTTTGCGTCTAGCCTGCGCCTCCGTAATCTTTGCTAAAATAAACTCTTTTTGGTCATGCAAACGGATTTTATTTAGCTCTTTGCCACTCTCATGCCATGTAAGCGTAGAACCGGTTACAAACCTAGCTTCCATCAGTGCGGTTCTGATGGTAATATCCTCTTTACTTGCTGCAAAAAGGTCGCTTACCTCATGAACTCTGTGCCCCAGTTTCAACCCTGCATCAAGAGCGAGGTAGAAAAATTTCTCAATTATAAGCTCACTGTTGAAGCCGTCTACTTTCTCATAAACTATAAGCAGATCCACATCACTGTGAACGCAGAGCTGTTCACGCCCGTAACTCCCAAGCGCAACAATGGCTATGGGAATGGAGCTTCTCATGGGAAGATAGTTTCCAAAGATGCGTCTTAGAACTGTTTTGTACATCAAGGAGATTATGGAGTCGAGCTGCTTTGTGTGGCGGACTAAAAAATCTTTTCCCTGATTTTTTACAAAGAGTTCGCCAAGCGAGGTTTTATACTTATGAATAAAGGCTTTAAAAAGTTTAGAGAGTTCAAAATCGCTGCCCTCTTTTTCTATTAAATCTTCAATTTGCAGTATTAAATCCAAAGCAGATATCCTAATTTTTTTATTATTATAGTCAAATTACCCATTTTTGATATAATCGCTAAGATTAAAATTTAAGCATAGGAAAATAAAAAATGACGATAACAAAGAAAGTGACATTTATAGCAAAAAAAGATGGAGTAGATAAGATGAAAGAGCTTTTAACAGCAATGGTTAAGCCCTCTAAAGCAGAGGATGGCTGTATATTTTACGATATTTTTCAGTGCAAAGCCAGACCCGAGAAGTTTTTTGCAGTAGAGACTTGGAGAGATGAAGCCGCACTTGAGGGACATAAAGCATCAGAGCATTACAAAATCTACAAATCAAGCTATGAGCAGTACTGCGAAGATAAATACAGCGATGAGTTAGAGGTTTTGGGGTAAGTTGAATTTTAAGGGAAGTGGGATGGGTTACAAACCGCCGTATACTATTACATCAAAAATAATAGATTTGATAAGCAAGATAAGTCTCAATATCGGAAAACTTGAAGCAAAGGAAGCAAATATAAATTTGCCAATGCTTAGAAAAATTAATCAAATCAGAACTATCACAGGAACTCTTCAAATAGAGGGGAATACGCTTGATGAAGAGAGAATTACAGCTCTGCTTGAAGGCAAGATAGTACTCGGAACTGTTAACGAGCTTGCAGAAGCAAAAGGAGCAATATCTCTTTATAAGCAGATGGATACTTTAAACTTTCTTGATGAAAAAGATTTGCTAAAATCCCATAAAATCTTGATGGACGAGCTTCTTAAAAAAGCTGGAAGCTATAGAAATAGCGATGTGGGTGTTGGCGGTAGAGATGGCGTAGTGCATGTTGCACCTCCACAGGCTCAAGTGTCAAGTCTTATGGGTAATCTATTTGATTGGCTTGCAGATACGGACGAGCATCCTCTTGTAGTAAGCAGTGTGTTTCATTATGAATTTGAATTTATTCATCCTTTTGCAGATGGAAATGGTCGCATGGGAAGATTTTGGCAAAGTTTGATATTGCAAAGTTGGAATAGAACTTTTAGCATTATCCCGATTGAGAGTATTGTTAGAGACAAACAACAAGAGTATTATAAAGTACTGGAAATTTGCACAAGCGACGGACAAAGCACTGTTTTTATAGAGTTTATGCTTGAGTCAATATTTGAAGCAATAGAAAAGGTCGGTAATAAGGTCGGCAATAAGGTCGGCAATCTTACCCAAAATCAACAAAAGATAGTAGAACACATAAAGCAAAACAGTAAAATTTCTGCGGATAAATTATCTGAAGTTGTCGCTATATCAAAAAGAAAAATAGAAGAGAATATAGCAAAACTCAAAGAAAAAGGGATATTGCAAAGAGTTGGAGGAACCCGCGGTCACTGGGAAGTTTTGGAGTAATGATTTGAAAAAAAATATGAAGGAATTGTGTGATATTAAAGCAAATTGATGATAAATCAAAACAAGCCAAAGAGAAGTATGAAAAAAACAGTTTTTGGGGATACGGCAGATATCCTGCGTGTAGATATACGCAATGATCTTTTACTCACTGATGTTACGCACTAAAACGAACGCGTCCGTTTTAGTGGCAGGGACAAATGTCCCTGCAACCCCCTAAAGCTACGAAAAGTGTACTTTTCGAGAAAATTAGAGGTATTTGCGAACTTTTTTACAAAAGTGCGTAAGGTCAGTTACTCAATTTAAGGGGATAATAAATGAAATATTTAATGGCAATAGACGCAGGGACAGGGAGTGTTAGGGCGGTTATCTTTGACATGTCGGGCAATCAGATAAGCGTTGCTCAGCAGGAGTGGAGACATCTAGAAGAGCAGGGTGTGCCTAACTCCATGAGCTTTGATTTTGATGCTAATTGGGCTCTTACATGTGAGTGTATAAAGGAGTCTTTAGAGAGTGCAAATCTAAGAGGTAATGATATAGCCGCTCTTAGTGCTACGAGTATGCGTGAGGGGATTGTTCTTTATGATAAAGATGGCAATGAACTCTGGGCGGTTGCAAATGTCGATGCAAGGGCTAGCGAGGAAGTACGCTTTTTAAAAGAGAACTTTAAAGGCATAGAAGAGGAGTTTTACAAAGAGTCGGGACAGACTTTCGCACTTGGGGCAATTCCGCGAATTTTATGGTTAAAAAACAATAGACCGGAAATTTACGAGAGAGTTGCGAAAATATCTATGATTGGGGATTGGATATTGGCTCGTCTTAGCGGTATTATCGCCACCGACCCGAGTAATGGCGGAACTACCGGAATATTCTCTTTAAAAAACCGTGACTGGATGCCTGAAATGGCTAAAAAAGTCGGGCTTAAGGATGATATTTTTGTGCAAGTTTTGGAGGTCGGAACTCTTATGGGAAGCGTTACTGAGAGTGCTTCAAAAGATAGCGGTTTGTCAACAGCGACTAAAGTAGTCATGGGCGGAGGCGATGTTCAGCTAGGTTCGGCAGGTTTGGGTGTTGTTGAGGTTGGACAGGTGGCAATTCTTGGCGGCTCTTTTTGGCAGCAGGTTGTAAACATAGATAAAAATACGCCTCCGCCGCTTGACATGAATATAAGAGTAAATCCGCATGTAGTCCCAAACCAGTCTCAAGCAGAGGGTATTACCTTTTTTAGCGGACTTGTTATGCGCTGGTTCAGAGACGCTTTTTGCGACATGGAGAAGCTTGAAGCTAAAGAGCAGGGCGTGGATGTTTATGCACTGATGGAAGAAAAAGCCTCAAAAGTTCCAGTAGGTTCTTACGGTATTTTACCGATATTCTCAGACTCTATGAAGTATGGCAAGTGGTATCATGCGGCTCCGAGTTTTTTAAACCTAAGCATAAATCCAGATACATGTAACAGAGCATCAATGTTTAGAAGTTTGCAGGAAAATGCCGCGATAGTTTCAAGCATAAATCTTGATAAAATAAGAGATTTTACGGGCGTAAAAATAGAGACAATAGTCTTTGCGGGCGGTGCAAGCAAAGGAAAGCTTTGGTCGCAAATAGTCGCCGATGTTACGGGATGCAGAGTTAAAATTCCCAAAGTAACGGAAGCTACCGCTTTGGGGGCTGCAATGGCGGCGGGAGTGGGAATAGGGGTCTATAGGAGCATAACGGACGCAGCGCAAGAGCTTGTTGTCTGGGACAGAATTTATGAGCCAAATTTAGAGAATAAAAAAGTTTACGATGAGATAAAAATTAAATTTGAAAAAGCATACGAAGTGCAATTAAAGTTAGTAGATGATAATATTACGACTTCAATGTGGAAGGCACCCGGTTTAGTGCTCTAGTTTTAAAGAGTAAAAACCGAAATTAAGGGGTGTTTTTCAAACTAGTACGCGAGGCAAAAGTCTTGCGGGCTGATAATAACTCAAGGAAATAGATGTATCTTTTTACAAGTGAAGTAGTTAGTCCGGGGCATCCCGATAAATGTGCGGATATTATCGCAGATAGCATCGTTGATAAGTTAATTATCGGAGATCCAAAATCAAGAGTTGCGTCAGAGGTTTTTGTCGCAGGCAAACATATTGTCATCGGCGGGGAAGTAACCTCAAAAACTAGAATAACGACGGAAGATTATAAGAAAATTGTTCATGACGCGCTTGTAAACATCGGCTATGACGGAAATCCCTACTTTACAAAAGAGGAGTGTCTTCATCCTGAAGATATAGAGCTTCAAGTGCTTTTAAATGCGCAGTCTCCGGATATAAATCAAGGTGTTGACCAAGAAGACGGCGAGATAGGTGCGGGCGATCAGGGGATTATGTTCGGTTATGCCGACATCGAGACAAAAAACTTTATGCCGAGTGCTATCACTTATGCAAGAGTTTTGATGGAAAAAGTTTATAACTATGCCAAAGCAAACCCATCTAAGCTAGGTGTTGACATCAAGACTCAAGTTACTATGGATTACGGCAAGAAAGAGAATTTCGAGAGCTGCCGACCGCAAAAAATCCACACGATTGTCGTCTCCGCTCCATGTGTTAATACTATGGATATAAACAGTGTGAGAAAACTCATAGGCGAGTTGATAGACGACGCAGGGCTTCCGAGCGAACTTTATGACAAAAACGACTGTATTATTCACATTAATCCTACGGGAAAATATGTCTCTCACTCATCACTGCATGACTCAGGACTTACCGGAAGAAAGCTTATTGTGGACAGTTTTGGCGGTTATGCTCCTATCGGCGGCGGCGCTCAAAGCTCAAAAGACTATACGAAAGTTGACAGAAGCGGGCTTTATGCGGCGCGTTACATTGCAAAACATATCGTAGCAGCAGGTTTGGCAAAAAAAGCGCTTGTTCAGATCTCTTACGCAATCGGCGTTGCTAAGCCTACATCGGTTACGGTCGACACATACGGAACAGTAATAAATGGCTTGGATGATGATAAATTATCAACTTTTGTACTAGATAACTTTCCGTTGACTCCAAACTGGATAACAAGAAAATTTAGCCTTGATATGCCATCGAAAGAGACGTTTTTATACGCAGATGTAGCAGCTCGCGGGCAGGTCGGACAGAGTGATTACCCTTGGGAACAGCTGGGTGAGCTTGAGAAATTTGAGGCGTTAAAGTAATTGATGAATTTAAAAGATAAAATTTTAGCAGGACATAGAATAAGTTTCGAAGAGGCGCTTACCCTTTATGATATGGAGCTTTTTGACCTCGGAGAATTAGCAGATACGATTCGTAAAAACAGACACGGCAAAAAGACATACTTTAATATAAACCGCCATATAAACCCTACGAATGTTTGTGCGGATGTCTGTAAGTTTTGTGCTTACAGTGCAACTAGAAAAAACCCCAACCAGTACACTATGACGCATGACGAGATTTTAAATATCGTAAAAGATATAGATTCTCGCGGGGCAAAAGAGGTTCATATCGTCTCGGCTCACAATCCAAATACGGGTTTAGAGTGGTACTTGGAGATTTTTAAAAAGATTAAGAGTGCTTATCCCCACATTCATGTAAAAGCGCTTACCGCGGCAGAGGTTGATTTTCTCTCACGTCATTATGGGAAAAGTTATGATGAGATACTCGACTTGATGGTGCAAAACGGCGTGGACTCTATGCCCGGAGGCGGCGCGGAGATATTTGATGAGAAGGTTCGTGACTATATCTGCAAAGGCAAAGTTACCTCTGAGCAGTGGTTTGAGATTCATAGAAAATGGCATGAGAGAGGTAAAAAGAGCAATGTTACCATGCTTTTTGGACATGTCGAAAGCCGTGCAAACCGCATAGACCACATGATGCGTATACGTTCTCTTCAGGACGTTACCGGAGGCTTTAACTGCTTTATTCCGCTTGTGTATCAGACTGAAAATAATTACCTCAATATAAAAGAGCCCATAACTGCAAATGAGATTTTAAAAACTATGGCAATCAGTCGCATAGTCCTAGATAATGTGCCACATCTAAAAGCTTACTGGGTAACAAGCACTGTAAATCTGGCTTTAGTTGCTCAGGAGTTCGGCGCAAATGATTTGGACGGAACTATAGAAAAAGAGTCTATAAACTCGGCTGCCGGCGCAAAGAGTGCTAACGGAGTAAAGCTCGAAGATTTTACCGCACTTATAAAAAACAGCGGATTTATTCCCGTAGAGAGAGACAGCGTTTATAACGAAATTAAAGTCTGGTAAAAAATGGAGATATCGGTTGTAATCCCCTCATATAACCGATATGAAGTTTTACAAAGAGCCTTAAGCTCTGTTTATGCTCAAACACTTAAACCAAAAGAGGTCATTGTTATAGATGACGGCTCAACTGATGAAACCTCACAAATCAAAAACCTTTTTCCGCAAAAGGCCTCAAGGTCATCCTTTAGGGTCAGATACTTTTACCAAAAAAACAGAGGCGTCTCAAGTGCCAGAAATTTAGGTATAAAAGAGTCTATATGTGAGTGGGTGGCATTTTTAGACTCCGATGATACATGGCATGAAGATAAACTAGCTCATCATGCAGAGTTTCATAAAAATTTCCCGGATATACGCATGAGTTATACGGATGAGAAGTGGATTAGAGACGGTGATGAAGTGAAGATGCCTAAAAAATTTCGTAAATTTGGCGGCTATATCTTCACGGAGTGCCTCTCGCACTGTATTATCGCCCCATCTGCAGCACTTTTGCATAAAGAGATTTTTGCGGATGTCGGAGAGTTTGACGAGAGTTTGGAAGTGTGCGAAGATTATGATATGTGGCTTAGGGTTTCTCTAGAAAACAAAATCGGATTGATTGATGAAAAGCTGATAACAAAGTATGGCGGGTGCGATGATCAGCTGAGTGCCAAACACTGGGGAATGGACAGGTTCAGGGTAAGAGCTTTAGAAAAACTGCTTACTCTAGAGTTACCAAAAGAGAAAAAAGAGCATGTTTTAAAAACTTTAGTGCAGAAGTACGCTTTGCTTTTAAAGGGTGCAATAAAATATGATAGAATGACAGAATCTAATGAGTACAAAATAAAAATACAGAGATATAAAATTGAATAATTTAACAAAAGAGACAAAGTTAACCCTCCTTTATATAGCAGTCGCCTTTCTTTTTTCGGTTGCGGTCAGAATGATATGGTTCTATCAATTTGCAGATTATGAGCCGTTTAAATTTAACGGACAGTTTATGATAAACACCAATGACGGTTATTGTTGGGCTGAGGGGGCAAGAGATATCTTAAGCGGTGTCTCTCAAGAAAACGACCTCTCTCCGATAACTACAGCCGCTTCGCAGTTAACGGCTCTCTTTGCCTACATCTTGCCCTTCTCTTTTGAGAGCATCATCCTTTTTATGCCGGTAATTTTGGGCTCGCTCGTGGTCATTCCCATTATACTAATCGCAAAAAGTCTTGACAATCTTGAGCTTGGGCTTGTAGCCGCGCTTTTGGCAAGCATTGCATGGAGTTACTACAACCGCACAATGATAGGCTATTACGATACCGATATGTTAAACATTGTGCTTCCCATGTTTCTTCTTTGGTCGATTATCTGGGCGGTTAAAACAAATGAAGATAAGTATCTGATTATCACGGCAATTGATATTTTAATATATAGATGGTGGTATCCTCAAAGTTACTCGCTTGAGTTCTCATTTTTTGGACTTATCCTTCTCTATACTCTGATTTGGGATAGAAAAAATATCTACAACTATAAACTCTTGGCTATCATGATGGTAGCTATGGTCGGTCTTGAGGGCTACATTAGAGCTATTTTGGTTTTAGTTGTCTTTTATATCTACAAGCAAAAACAGTTTGACAGATATGCCTACTATATTTTGGGTGCATCCATACTTCTTTTCTTTGCCTCAGGCGGGTTTAACCCAATCTGGAGCCAGCTAAAAGGGTATGTTTTTAAGGATGCCATTAGTGTTGGTGAAGAGGGATTAAAGCTCCACTTCTATTCAGTCATGCAGACGGTAAGAGAGGCGGGGCATATCCCTTTTGAGATGTTTGCAAACAGGATAAGCGGACATGTTGTTACGTTTGTTATTTCGGTCGGAGGATTTATCTATCTGGTGTACAGGCATAAAATCATGCTCTTTGGACTCCCTCTTATAGGTCTTGGATTTTTGGCATATGTCGGAGGGCTTCGCTTTACCATCTACGCGGTGCCAGTATTGGCTTTTGGAGCTGCTTTTTTGATTACCGAGACAGCACGCTTTATGCCTACAAAAAGATTGAAGTTTTTAACAGTTACCGCTCTAAGCATGGCGGTTTTATATCCAAACATAGCGCATGTACAGGATTACAGAGTTCCTACAGTATTTAATGCGGATGAGGTAAAGATACTCGATAGATTTAAAGAGAGAGCTGGGAGAGAAGATTATGTAGTTGCATGGTGGGATTATGGCTATCCGTTGCGTTACTACAGCGATGTTAAAACGTTAATAGACGGCGGAAAACACAGGGGAGCCGTAAATTTCCCTGTAAGCTTTATTCTGACGCATCCTCAAGAAGCAGCGGCAAAGATGGCAAGACTTGATGTAGAGTATACGGAGAAGAGTTTTAAGTTTACAGAAGAGAACAAAGAGCTAATCAAAGATAAAAACTTGACAATATTTTCAAACATAGAGCAGATGACAAAGGATTACGGTTTTAGTGATACAAATGACTTTTTGCTCTCACTTGAGAGTGATATAGAGCTTCCTCAAAAGACAAGAGATGTTTATCTCTACCTGCCATACAGGATGCTTGATATCTATCCGACAGTTGAGATGTTCTCAAACATAGACCTGATGAGCGGAGAGATGAAAAAGCGCTCGCTATTTTATGTTTCAAAAATGTTCAAGCAGGAGCAAAATATTGTAAATCTTGGGCAGGGAATTTTGTTTGATACGCAAAAGGGGACAATCACTCTTAGCAACCAAACTGTGCCGATAAAGAGATTTGTTCAAACATCATATGACAAGAGCATAAATCTTTCAAAAAATATACAGATGCTAAATCCCACTGCAAGCGTAAATATAATATATATGTCAAGCTATAACACATTTTTAGTCGTTGATGAAAAAACATACAACTCGCTCTATATACAACTGATGGTGTTAGAGGAGTATGACAAAACTCTCTTTGAGGAGGTTATTATGACTCCTCATGCAAAGGTGTATAAGCTAAAAATTTAACTATTTCTATGGTGTGATTAGATAGAATTTGCAAAAAAAATTATAAATTATTAGGATAAGAAGATGCCAAAAGACAGAACAAAAATTTCAAAATGCCTTTTCCCTGCTGCAGGATACGGAACAAGGTTTCTTCCGGCTACAAAAGCTATACCAAAAGAGATGCTTCCCGTACTTACAAAACCGCTGTTGCAGTACGGCGTTGAAGAGGCGATAAGCGCGGGGATTGAAACGATGGCAATTGTCACGGGTCGAGGAAAACGCGCTATAGAGGATCATTTTGATATCTCCTATGAGCTTGAGCATCAGATAAAAGGGACCTCAAAAGAGCACTATCTTACAGAGATAAGAGACGTTATTACAAAATGTACATTTTCCTATACAAGACAGATTGAGATGAAGGGGCTCGGACATGCCATTCTTAGCGGTGAAACGCTTATTGGGGATGAACCATTTGCAGTGGTATTAGCTGATGATTTATGCGATAATGACGCAGACTCGGTTCTTACGCAGATGGTAAAACTTTATGAGAAGTATCGCTGTTCAATCGTTGCGGTTGAAGAGATACTGCCGCAGGACAGCAACAAATATGGTGTTATTGCCGGTGAAGAGGAAGAAGAGGGCGTAATCAGAGTCACAGACATGGTAGAAAAACCGGATCCTAAAGATGCTCCTTCAAATCTTGCAATCATCGGAAGGTATATACTTACACCAGATATTTTTGACATCTTAAGAGAGACAAAACCGGGAAAAGGCGGCGAGATTCAGATAACCGATGCACTTTTAGTTCAGGCAAAAGAGGGCAGGGTTATTGCCTATAAGTTTGATGGCAAAAGATTTGACTGCGGAAGCGTAGACGGTTTTGTAGAGGCTACAAACTATTTTTATAACAAAAGGAGAGTATAAAATGAACTATCAGCATAACTTTAACCCGACTATCTCAGATGAGGATATTTTTAGCGAAATTGTAAAAGAGAAGGATTATATAGGATACTACAATCTTGTATTTAGTGACACTTCGGAGTATAAAGAGTATGCAAAATCCGTTAAACAAAAAAATATAGTTGTAATCGGCATAGGCGGAAGCACTTTGGGTACTTACGCTATCTATAAATTTTTAAAATATTCAAAAAGTTTGAGTAAAAAACTCTACTTTTTGGAGACTACCGACCCTATAGATATAAAATCAAAGCTGGAAAATATTGATTTAGAGGACACTCTTTTTATCGTTATCTCAAAATCCGGTACCACTATCGAGACCGTCTCTATCTTTAAATATATCCACTCTCTCGTTACATGCGACAAAAACAACACGCTTGTTATAACGGAGAGTGACTCCAAGCTAAATGAGTATGCAAAAGCAAATGAGATTATGAGCTTTGAGATACCAAAAAACGTAGGCGGAAGATTTTCGGTATTTAGCGCGGTGGGTTTGGTTCCTCTTGCTATTGTCGGTATAGATATTGACGCTCTTTTATCGGGTGCCAAAGAGACACATGACTCATTTTTTAGCCAAACTCAGGCATATGAGAGAGTGCTTAATAAAGCTAGATTTTTCGTAGAGTATAAAAACAGCTTTAACATCAATGTCGTATTCTCTTACTCCTCAAGATTGGATGGATTTAACAAGTGGTATATTCAGCTCTGGGGCGAGAGTCTTGGAAAGATTGATATCAACAGCACAAGGCAGGGGCTCACTCCCATAGGAATTATCGGGCCAATTGATCAGCACTCATTTTTGCAGCTAATAGTTGAAGGCAGACGCGACAAGACGGTAACGGTTATCAAGGTTGAGGATTTTCACAGCAATCTAAAAATTCCAAGCGTAAAACTGGAGGGGCTTGAGGAGCTTGATTATACTGATAATATAGAGTTTTCCTCTCTCATAAATGAGCAGGCGGATGCGACGATAGAGTCAATAAATAATCTTGGTGACATTCCTTGTGATGTGATAACTATAGACAGTGTAAGCGAGAACTCCATTGCAAGACTGATGTATGAGTATGAACTTTTAACATCTGTTTGTGCAAAATTTATGTACATAGATGCCTATGATCAGCCCGGAGTCGAGGCCGGAAAGATTATCTTAAAGCAGAAGCTTAAGGCTAATCTATAACATGACCTACAAATTTGCTCATGTTATTTAGTATTTCGCCGCCTTTTCTAAAGCTTAGACCGCAAGCTTCATAAGCAAAGAAAACTCCTGCTTGATATTTCTCTTTGTTCTCATCCATGTTTAACTCTACGTACTCTTGATAGACTTTTTTGTAGTTGCCGTAAGGTCCATTTTGTTCATGTAGCACACTTCCATCAGAGCCAACTATCTTTACGTTCGCGCCTTCTCTGCCAAAAACGCTCTTCTCTACATGTTTTATCCCCGCTAGAGGTTTAAAAGATGTTTTTAAAAGATACGGTGAATCAGGAAAGAGGTCATAGAGTATCTTTAACATCCCTTTTGATTGAAAAAGCAGCGTATATGCAGGGTTTAATATAATTGCACTCTGATTTTGCATAATGTTACTCAGAGTCGTTGCAAGTTCAGGCTCGTCAATGGCTATATCTTCCCATGGATAGAGTTTAAACCAGTACTCATACCTGTTGTCGTCTCTATCATAGATGCCATCTTCATCAAACCTTACATTTTGCAGATACTCAAATCCCGTATTAAAACCGGCATCCGTTGCAATCTGACGAAGCAGTTTTGTAGTTGCCTCCTCCTCGTCATTGCCATGGATAGAGGAGAAGAGTATCTTCCAGCCATCATATCTCTCATCGAAGAGTTCTGTATCCTCAAAGAGCGTGATAAGACGTTTGAAGTTCTCTTTTATAGCATCGTAGACATTGTTAAACTGGCTCTCTTCATCTAATCCATTTTCTTTTAAAAGCGCCCACTGCAAAAGAGCAGTTTCAAAAAGCGATGTAGGCGTATCGGCATTGAACTCAAGAAGCTTGATGGGTTTGCCATCTAAGCCGCCTGCTAGATCAAATCTGCCGTAAACATGCCAGTGGACATCATTTTCCCAACTTTTTTTAATCGCGTCAATAAGGTTAAACGGGATTCCAAGCTCAAAAAAGAGGTTGTTTTGTATAACATACTCCGCAGCTTCGGCATACATGTCGTAAAGTTCATTTACCGCCTCATAATACGCCTCAGCTTCCTCTTGCGTAATTTTTACCAAAGTGTCACTTATGTATCTGCTGCTGTCGCTATCTGTATGCCATGTAAAGCCAAGCTCTTCCAGTTGCTCATTTTTTAGAGGTTTTATATTTTTTAATCTTACCAATATCAACCGCCATACGCAGAAGTTTTTGAAGTAGAAGCTGTAGAGCTGCCAAAAAAACTTTTTTTGCTAGATGCGCTTGAGGCTCTTGCTGCCGCAGAGCGGCTGTAAGCACTCTTGTTTACCGAAGATGATTTAGAGGCAAAGTTTTTATTCTTCATAAGGGCATTGCCTATCATATTGCCCAAAAGGGAGCCTGCAGCAACCGCTAGGATAGTTCCTGCCAAACCCATTCCAGGGCTACTATCACCGCTTGAGAGTGTCTCGGATGTTCCTTCTTGAACTTTTCGGTACTCCTGCTCTGCCAAGAGCTTCATCTCATCTTCGTTCATAAAACGCTCAACACTATTGCCGTTTGCATCTTTTTCGCGGATTATAGCTCTGTTTGGACCATCTGTCGGCATCTCTTCAATTACAATATACTTTCCGTTTGCCTGCTGCTCTATAACTAAATATCTATTTTGCGGCTCTTGGCGCTCTTGTGATGAACATCCGCTAAGAACACTCATCATAACTAAACCCGCACTTCCGAGTGCAACTCCGTTTGCCAGAGAAGAAATATGTCTCACTTTTTTAAATCCTTTTTACTTATTTTAATAATTTTGTTGAGACTGTGCTCATAAAACGTAATATACTCTCTTCCATCATAGAGAATATCGCCGCTGTAGGTTCTCTTAGAGGTCTCTAAAATAGTCTCTTTTTTCATAAACAAAGCCTCTCCTACACTGTGACCAATGCTTTGAAAAAGCGTTAACAGAACAAGAAAAGAGAGCACTCCGGTAACCAAAAGACTTATTTTGTAATTATTCAAGTAGACGATAATGTAGCCCAGAATAAGCGTCAATCCAAAAAACAGATAGCCGTTTTGGTTGTCCGCAAACAAAATATTGTAGTAGAGTTCAATGTTATAAAAATTTATATAGTTGAGTAAAATTCCCAAAAATAGAAAGAAGTCCAGAATAAAAGTTATAAACATACCCGTGAGAAACGCTTGTATTGCCTTGTTCATCTCAGTTTTCTCCTCTTTTTAGAGTTTATTTTTATAAGTGAGGACGCACCTTTTTCACTTAAAGAGTGCCAATCTTCTATTATTATATCAGCTTTTGATTCACAAAAATCTCTATTGAAACTCTCAGCGCTTTTATTTGCAGAAGTTGAGTAAAACCAAGGAGTTTCTCTTAGTATCTGCGAATCAAGTCTGATTTTTGCAACTCTGAATGAAAAATTATTTATGATAAACGTAGTTTTTTTTGAGCGGCGAACCAGATTTTTTCTCCCTGTTGCAACCCTGTTTCCATCTTGCATGAAACTTTTAAAATCTTTGTAAACTTTTATAAAAGGCTTTGTTTGCGGGCGGGATTTTATCTCGTAGAGTTTTTGTTCATTTTGAGACAAAAAACCGACGGTAGTGTCGGTTTGAGTGAGTATTACAGGCATCTCTATGCTAGAAAGTCTTGCAGCGCTTTGGAGGAGGACCATGAATCGTCTCTCATCTCATCAAGGGCAAGTATAAGCGCTCTTGCAGCACTAAGAGTCGTGAAGTATGGGATGTTTCTCTTAAGAACCTCTTGGCGTATAACAATCGCATCCTTCTTTGAGGTGTTGTTGTCCGATGTATTGATTGCCATATGGATAGCATCGTTTTTCATGCTGTCTTCTATATTTGGGCGACCTTCAGAGATCTTTAGAACAACTTCACAAGGAACTCCTGCCGCTTCAATGACGGCTTGAGTCCCTTTTGTCGCAACTAGTCTGAATCCGTGTCTATGAAGACCGCTTGCAATCTCTGGGGCATGTTTTTTGTCAGTATCAACAAAAGAGAGAAAGCATGTTCCCTCTCTTGCTATTTTGTTGCCCGCTGCAATCTGCGCTTTTGCAAAACTTATACCGAAATTTGAGCTTATGCCCATAACTTCGCCTGTTGACTTCATCTCCGGTCCTAGAACCAAATCCGCACCGTAGAGTTTATGAAACGGGAAAACCGCTTCTTTTACGGAGATGTGTCCTTTTAAACGAGGCTTTAAGAGTCCGTTTTCTTCCA
Organism: Sulfurimonas sp.; assembly: GCF_014859695.1. Taxonomy (GTDB): domain Bacteria; phylum Campylobacterota; class Campylobacteria; order Campylobacterales; family Sulfurimonadaceae; genus Sulfurimonas. Next base: position 19,774 of record NZ_JACUTS010000027.1, read on the forward strand.
TGACGATATTGTATTTGTCATAATACTCAAGCGCGCTTCGAAGAGTTTCGCCAATCATAACGCGAGTTGCTACTTTTGCTAGAGGCATCCCCGTAGCTTTACTTACAAAAGGAACGGTTCTTGAAGCTCTCGGATTTACCTCGATAAGGTAAATCTCATCTTGATAGATTGCATACTGGACATTCATAAGTCCGATTACGCCAAGACCTAGTGCTATTGTTTTTGTCTGCTGCTCAACTTTTTCTATCATCTCTTTTGAGAGGTTAACAGGAGGAAGCGAACAAGCACTGTCTCCAGAGTGGATACCCGCCTCTTCGATATGCTGCATAACCGAACCTATGTAAACATCTACGCCGTCACAGATTGCGTCAACGTCAAGTTCAATAGCCTGATCTAAAAATTTATCTACCAAAACAGGTGCATTGTTTGAAACAGATACTGCCAAGTCCATGTACTGTTTTAGCTCATCTTCGCAGTAAACTATGCGCATACCTCGTCCGCCAAGAACAAATGATGGACGTACAAGCACAGGGTAACCAAGTCTCTGTGCTATTACGTAAGACTCCTCTTTCGTGCGAGCCAAGCCGTTTGAGGGCTGTTTAAGCCCATGTTGATTTACAAAGTTAGAGAACTGCTCTCTATCCTCTGCCAAATCAATAACATGCGAAGGCGTTCCAGCAATCTTCGCTCCGATTTTATTGAGAGAGTCTGCTAGTTTTAGAGGTGTCTGTCCGCCAAAGTGTACAATGATGCCATCGGGCTGCTCATTCTCAATAACTTCTCTTACGTGTTCAAAATCAATCGGCTCAAAGTAGAGCACGTCGGAGGTGTCATAGTCTGTTGAAACAGTCTCTGGATTACAGTTGTACATAATGGTCTCTATACCCATCTCCTTAAGCGCAAATGCAGCATGAACACAGCAGTAGTCAAACTCTATACCCTGACCGATTCTGTTTGGTCCGCCGCCTAATATAAGCACTTTTTTCTTGTTGCTTACTCTGTTTTTAACATTAGGCAACTTTGTGATATTTGTAGTAGAGTAGAGGTATGGAGTGAGGGCTTCAAACTCCGCCGCACATGTGTCAACTTCATTGTACTCCAGATTTACGCCTAGAGTTTTTTTCGCTCTGTAGACATCATCTTCACATGTCTGTAAGTTTGAGTTTTTGTTTATAAGAGCAGAGATTCTCTTGTCCGAAAAACCGTCTACTTTTACGCTTCTCATAAACACTTCATCAAATAAAATCTTATCTGTTATGATGCTCTCTGTTTTGATAATCTCCTCTATCTGGTACAAAAACCAAGGGTCGATTTGGCATGTTTCAAACATCTCTTCTACGCTCATGCCACGGCGAAAACCCTCTGCTACATAGAGGACTCTATCCGCGTTTGGACGACGAATCTCATGTTTTATAAAATCCATATCCGCGTCTATCTCATCAAATCCGCATAGTCCGGTCTCAAGCGAGCAGAGTGCTTTTTGCATGGACTCTTTAAATGTTCGCCCGATTGCCATGACTTCGCCGACACTTTTCATGCTCGTACTTAGCGTGTTTTCAGCTTCGGGAAATTTTTCAAAAGTAAAACGAGGTATCTTAGTAACAATGTAATCAATTACAGGCTCAAATGATGCAGGAGTTCCGGTAATGTCGTTTGTAATCTCATCAAGCGTAAAACCAACAGCCAAAAGCGTAGCGACCTTTGCTATGGGATAGCCTGTTGCTTTGGAAGCGAGTGCAGATGAGCGAGAAACTCTAGGGTTCATCTCGATTACTATCATGCGCCCCGTTTTTGGGTCGATTGAGAACTGAACGTTACTTCCGCCCGTATCGACACCTATCTCTCTTAAGATGTCAAAAGAGGCATTACGCATTCTTTGGTACTCTTTATCCGTAAGTGTTAGTGCCGGAGCTACCGTGATGCTGTCTCCCGTGTGAACACCCATAGGGTCGAAATTTTCGATGGAGCAGACAATGATACAGTTATCTGATTTGTCACGGATAACTTCCATCTCGTACTCTTTCCAGCCGAGCATAGATTCCATAATTTCAATTTCGTTTACTGGAGAAGCTGAGAGTCCCTCCTGAGCTAATTTTTTAAACTCTTCCATATTGTAGGCTACACCCGAACCACCGCCTGCAAGTGTAAAAGAAGCTCTGCTTATTACCGGAAAACCAATCTCAAGAGCCACTTCAATAGCTTCGTCAACACTGTGAGCATTGCGGCTTTTTGGTAAATCCATACCAATTTTTACCATAGCCTCAGTAAAGGCTGAGCGGTCTTCGCCTTTATGAATAGCTTCAGGAGATGCCCCTAAAAACTCAATTCCCTCAAGCATCCCTTTTTCATACATCTTAGTAGCGACGTTAAGAGCAGTCTGCCCTCCCATGGTAGGTAAAATAGCATCTACTTTCTCATCTCTGATAATTTTAGCAATTACCTCTTCTTTTATAGGCTCTATATATGTTCTGTCTGCAAATTCGGGGTCCGTCATAATTGTTGCCGGATTGGAGTTTATAAGAACCACGCGGTAACCAAGCTCTTTTAGTGTTTTAACGGCTTGAGTTCCTGAGTAGTCAAATTCGCAGGCTTGACCGATGATAATCGGACCTGAGCCTATAAGTAAGATAGTGTGAATGTCGGTGCGTTTTGGCATCATTTACCTTTAGATAAAATTTGCTTATTATAGGTAAAAAGCACTTAAGATTTGATGAGTTATGGAGGTTTACTTTATCTTTTTTATTATATGAAAATAGTTTGGATCGTCAGCCTTGTAGTATGGCTCTATAACAGCGTTTTGATACCCTTGTGATGATGTTACAGATAGTACCTTTCCAACTTTTAATCCATTAAAAAATATCTCATCAAGACCTGAAGCTATAACCTCATCACCCTTTTTTATATGGTGCCAAGCAGGTATAAATTTTACAATAAGATATTGTGAGCTGTTTCCGTGAGCTATGCCAGGGGCCTTCTCTTCGCCTATAAAAACGGAGTAAGAGCTCTTTATATCTCTGTTTAAAAGTCCCAGCGCTCTTCCCTCTTGAGATATCACAATTCCTGCGACAAGATTTTGGTATACAAGTCCATAAACTCGAGAGGCGTTATAGTCGTTTACTTCAAGCCATATTCTGTTAAAATCGCCGAATTTTTGGTAGGAGAGAGTTCTTACAAGTTCAACGTTTGGATCGACTTTAAATGTCGAGTTATTTTCGGCAAAAAAATCGTTTATCTCTGAGGATAGCTGCTGCATGACGAGTTCATTGTTCTCGTATTTTTCAAGTTTTTCATTAAGCTCTGTTATGTGTCTGGCTTGAAAAAAATGTTTGTCTATCTGTTCTTGTATATATTGTGTAGATGAGTGATAGTTTGATTTTATGTTGTTTAGCGCTGAAATAAAGGGCGATTGAATAATGTTTGTGTAGTACAATGCACCCACTAGGAGTGCAGTAAATAACAAGAAAAAGCTAAAGAGCCCCTTATTCATTTTCAAATAGTTCTTGTAGTAAATCTATCTCTTCTAAGGCACGTCCGGTTCCGCGTGCAACCGCTAAAAGTGGCTCATCTGCAACATAGACTGGGATTTTAACGATATCTGCTAAAAATTTGTCTAGTTGGCGGATAAGTGCTCCTCCGCCTGTTAGGATAATACCGTGGTTTACAATATCTCCCGCCAAATCAGGAGGCATTTGCTCTAGTACATCACGTAGAGCCTCTCCTATCTCTTTAAGAGGGTCTCTCATAGCCTCTCTTGCATCTTCACTTGTTAGTTCAACTGAGCTTAAAAGTCCTTCAACCTGATCTCTACCAGTTATAGTCATTTTCAACTCTTCTTCAAGCACAACAGCCGTTCCGATGGCAATTTTAATCTCCTCGGCAACTCTCTCACCGATAAGAAGATTGTACTTTTTTCTGATAAAGTTTACTATTGACTGATCTATTTTGTCTCCGGCGGTGCGTATAGACTTTGAGAGAACTAAGCCCCCAAGTGAGACAACACCTATCTCCGTTGTTCCGCCACCGATATCTACTACGAGGTTTCCTTGGGGTTCACGTATCTCAATACCCGCTCCTATTGCCGCTGCCATAGGCTCTTCTATTAGAAACACTTCTCTAGCACCTGCACTAAGGGCAGATTCGCGAACAGCTTTTCGCTCAACCTGTGTTAACCCATAAGGCACACAGATAATAATTCTAGGACTAATAAGAGATCTTCTTCCATGCGCTTTTTCGATGAATTTTCTAATCATCTTCTCAGTAATGTCAAAGTCGGCGATAACACCGTCTCTCATAGGGCGGATAGCTTTGATATTGCCGGGAGTTTTACCCACCATCTCTTTTGCTTCTTTACCGACCGCTAAAACTCTCTGTCTGCCATATTTTTCCGTTTTAACGGCAACGACTGAGGGCTCATTTATGATGATGCCTCTGCCTTTGGCTATAACAATCGTGTTTGCGGTTCCTAAATCTATAGCCAAATCATTTGAAAAAAGTCCGATTAATTTGTTGAGTATCATTACTTTGCCTTATGCTATTTGCTTGGAGTGTTTTTTTATATAGACGGGAGACTCCCCATCATCTATTACGGCTTTGGTTATTAAAACTTCATACCCGCTGTATTCAGGAAGTTCATACATGATATCTATCATATTCTCTTCCAAAATAGCACGTAGTCCGCGAGCACCGGTTTTTCTCTTTATAGATTTTTTTGCGATTGCTCTTAGTGCATCCTCTTCAAAGTCCAGCTCAACATTGTCAATCGAGAAGAGTTTTTTATACTGTTTAATAATTGAGTTTTTAGGTTCGGTTAAAATACGCACCATGTCATCTTCTGTTATCTCGTTTAGTGACGCTATGATAGGAAGACGACCTACAAGTTCGGGGATAAGACCGTAGCTAACAAGATCATCAGGCTCAACCATGTCATAACTTAGTTTTTGCTCTTTTTTGCTCTTCTTTTCATGACCGAATCCCAAAACATTTTCGCCCTGTTTTCTTTTTAGTATCTCATCGAGACCATCAAATGCACCACCACAGATAAAGAGAATACCTGTTGTATCTATTGCAATAAACTCCTGATTTGGATGCTTTCTGCCGCCCTTTGGCGGAATATTTACGACAGCTCCCTCGATAATCTTAAGAAGTGCCTGCTGTACACCTTCTCCAGATACGTCACGCGTAATGGAGCGGTTTTCGCTCATGCGAGAGACTTTATCTATCTCATCTATAAAAACTATCCCTCTTTGCGCTTTTTCGACATCGCCGTCAGCCGCTTGAAGTAGCTTGGTAAGAATATTCTCGACATCTTCGCCTACATATCCTGCCTCTGTAAGGCTTGTTGCGTCTGTAATGGCAATAGGAACATTGAGGACTCTGGCAATCGTTTGCGCCATAAGAGTTTTTCCGCTTCCTGTAGGTCCGATGAGAAGAATATTTGACTTTGAGATTTCCGTGTCGTCATCTGCAACTTCTTGGTTTTTGAAAATTCTTTTGTAGTGGTTGTAAACTCCAACGCTCAAAAGTTTTCTGGCACGCTCTTGCCCTATAATGTACTCTCCAAGGAAGTTGTTTAACTCTTTTGGAGTCATCAGTTGTGAAACTGCGTCGACTAGTTCATCACTTTTTGAAGATGACGCACTATCATCACCAAACATTATCTTGTAAGCAGAAATTACACAATTTTTACAGATATATACGCCGTTTCCAGCAATAAGAGGATTTTCATCGCTCTCGTGGGTACCGCAAAAGCTACATGCTCTATGAATCATAAATTTTTCCTCTCATTAATTATTACGGTATCGGGAGTAATCCCGCTACCTACGTTAACACTTGGTTCTCTTTGGCAGAGAGCCCAAAGCACTTGTGCTTTTTTAGTCATCGTTTTTCTTTCTTTTACTAATTATTACGGTATCGGGAGTAATCCCGCTACCTACGTTAACACTTGGTTCTCT
>NZ_JACUTS010000028.1 GCF_014859695.1 Sulfurimonas sp.
TGGGACGAGAAGGTCCGCGCTTTGCTATTGAAGAGATGAGTGAGATAAAAAGCGTTGTTATTTGCTAAAACCATAAGCTTTTAGATGTTACGAAACTGCTAAAAAAGAAACATTATTTTTTTGTAATATAAAATTCAAAATATGTTAAAAAAGCACTTTTTGTCTATGTGTTAAATATAGTAAAAAGTGCTGTCTATCCCCATTAATAGGCTTTTTTGGCATATATTATTTAGGCACAATCACCTTTCTTTTTGTATAAAAAAGAGACAAAAAGAGGAAAAATAAATATGATCAATTCATATTAAAATTAGAAAAAGTTATGATATAATCGCTCAAAGTTAACTCAAAACAAGGTGTTTTAGATGAAAAAGGCAATGGCAGGATTCTCGGTTTTAGCGCTCTTTTTGTGCAATTCATGGGCGCAGGATATCAGTGCTCAAAAGGGCAAAGAGATATTTGAGGCAAAAGGGTGTGCGGTATGTCACAAGGCAGATATGGACACCATCGGGCCCTCACTCGCAACAATCGCCAGAGGCTATTTGGGCAAAGAGATTGAGCTTGTTTCATATCTTAGAGGGCAGGCTCCTGCTATTATTGATCCTGCTCGCGCACCCGTTATGGATCCACAGCTTGTAAAGATTAGATCACTTTTTGATCCGGACATGCAAGCTCTTGCAACATATATAGTTTCTGCAAACGATAGACCGTTTTAAGTCGGGGTTAGTTAAAAAAAGGGGAAAGGGAGAAGATGAATATTGAGCGTTTTTATATATCAAAAATTGTAGTTGCTATGCTGTTTATCTGCGTAAATATTTTTGCGCAGGAAGCTGGTTTAAGTGAGGCTGAGAAGTTTTACGGCACGGAGTTAAAGTCGCCGAAAAAAGTACAACATCCTCCATTTGAGTGGGGAGATTGTACCGTTTGTCATACAGATGCAAAAGGAGAGGAGGCTCTTATAATGGAGCCACCTGAGCTGTGTGCAATGTGTCACGAAGCAAAAGATACCAAAAAATTTATTCACGGTCCTGTTGCAGCAGGTGCTTGTACGACATGTCACAATCCTCATGAGTCCGATAATGCAAAGCTTTTGGTTGCATCAAGTATAAATGAGCTGTGTGTATCGTGCCATCAAGACAAAGACGCTTTTTTGCGTGATACTCCAAACATTCACCCGCCGGTAAAAGACCAGTGTACCAACTGTCATGATCCGCATACTGAAGATCATCTCTACCAGCTAAAGGCTGATGGAAAGAAGGATCTGTGTGTTATGTGTCACGTTGACAAAGAGATTTGGACAAGTACCGTAACCGACAAGCATGGTGCCCTTGATAGACCTAGAAAATGTTTAGAGTGTCACGACCCTCACGGTTCGACTAACCCTAAATTTTTGATAAAAGATACTTCAAAAGAGTTGTGTCTATCATGCCATAGTGAGTCTCTTACAAGAGATGAAAACGGAGATAAACTTCTAAACATAGGAAAGCACTTAGAGAACAATCCTGATTGGCACGGTCCTATACTCTGGGGAGATTGCGCGGCATGTCACAATCCGCACGGTTCAAACAACCTGAGTATGCTTAACAAGCCGTTTCCTAGAACGTTCTATGAGAAGTTTGAAGAAGATAATTACATCTGTTTTCAGTGTCATGAAAAAGAGAAGATTATGGATGAGAATACTACAACGGCTACAAACTTTAGAAACGGTTCTAGTAATATGCACTTTGTTCACGTCAACAAAGAAAAAGGACGCTCATGTCGTGCATGTCACGATTTCCACGGTACAAAAGAGTACCCGCACCACCTAAGAGCAAAGACGAAGTTTGGCAAGATTAATTTCCCTATTCGTTTTATTGAGACCGAAAACGGCGGTTCATGTGCACCTGCATGTCACGCTCGTCGTCACTACGATAAAGTAACGCCAAAAGTCAACCTGAAGTAGGATGATTTGAAACTTCTACTCCTCCCGCTTCTTCTGTTTGCCGCACTCTGCGGCAATGCTGAGGAGAGTTTATCTTCCATAGAAATGCCTCAAGATAAAACACGCTATGTGGGAGAGAGCAGCACTTTTGTTATAAACGCTACGCTTGATGAAGCAGATACTATAGTAATAGAACAAGATAATAATGTAACCAATATTTTAGAAGTAAAGCCCAAAAAAGATACATACTGCAAAACAATTGAGCTGAGTCCAGGAGAAAACAGGATTATGGTAACTCTTTACAAAGACTCAAAAGAGGTTAAAAAAGAGAGCAGAGATCTCTACTTTTTATCTGAACTATTTGAGGGACTTGATGAGTATACGGTCGAAGAGTATGATTTAAGATTTTTTCATAAGGATGAGCAAGAGAACAAGTGCACCTCTTGCCATAACATGACATCAAATATACCGGCAAACAATGAGGCGCTCGAAGATGTGACAAAGACAACATGTTATGATTGCCACAAGGGTATGATAAGTACAAGAAACACACACGCGCCGGCTGCCAACTGGTTATGTACAAGTTGCCACAACGGCAATTTCGGTGAGTATAATATGCATGACAAAGGCGCTTCAAAGTACCTAGCACCGGATCCTATTGCAAAAACGTGCGGAGAGTGTCATGACACTGTCGATGATTGGGGCAGAAACAGGTTCGGGCATGGACCAGTAAATGACGGAAGATGTGAGAGATGCCATAATCCTCACGGCTCGGATAACGAGTTTTTTCTTAGAAAATCAATCTGGGATCTTTGCACGACATGTCATGCGGAAAAAGCAAGCGGAAAACATGTTATACCTCAAATAGGGTTTGGTGCGCCTACCGGTGACGGTGGACATCCTACAAAGGGCAGAGATGATCCCGTTCGCCCTGGGCGTGAGCTAGTTTGCAGCGGCTGTCACAATCCGCACGGTTCTGCAGGTATATTTTTGCTTCGCATGAAAGGGACAATGCCCTTTAGCGTCTGCCAAAGATGCCATAAGAAGTAAATAAACGGTTAGCACCATCACAAAGATATCACAACTTTACACTTTCTTTACAATTAGGTTACAAAAAGTAACTTAAGCTGAATCAATCGCTATTTTGATTGTCTTTTAATTCTACTTTATTAATATATCGTTATACTTGTAACAGAAGATAGTATTACAAAAAATTATATACTATTTCGGGAGGGACAAAATGATTAGTAATAAAATAAAGCTAATGATAGCGGCTTCGATGCTTAGTTTTTCATCTGTTTTTGCAGGTTCGATTAGTGGTAGTCCACATGATTTGTCGACGAATGCACTTCTTGACAGTGCTGCTGCAGATAACGGGGAGATATGTGTATATTGTCATACGCCTCACGCGGCTAACACAGCTTTTACGGGTGCACCGTTGTGGAATAAAGCTACGCCGACCGGTACATTTACGATGTACGGTTCAACAATAGCGGGGACAGCTACAGCGGGGACACCTGCCAGTCCATCGTTGGCATGTCTAAGTTGTCATGATGGTGTAAGTGCTATAGACTCTATAGTAAACGCTCCGGGTTCGGGTATGAATACGGTTGCCGGTACGAAGAATATAATAACCGGACTTGGGACTACGTACGGTGGTAACATCGGTGGTGCTCCGGGAACTGCGACTACAGGTAATCCTGACTTGTCAAACGACCACCCGGTATCAATCGTTTATACTCCTGGCACTGCAGGTCTTAGACCGGTAGCTACAGTACTTACGACACTGGGTGACAATGCTGCATGGTTAGGTGCTAGTACGATTGAAGATTTGCTGCGTGGAGCAGGAAGAGATCAAGTTGAGTGTGGAAGCTGTCACGATCCACACAACGGGGGAAAGACACAAGGAACAGATACCGAGGTTAACTTCCTTCGTCATACAAATACAAACAGTTACCTTTGTCTGGGCTGTCACGATAAATAATACTTTCAGGCTGCGGGATTCCCGTACCTGACTCTTTTCTCATTATACTTTCTTTGTTATAATGTTTTCTTATTATATCAGAGGCGGAGTTTTATATGAAAATAATCTTTCTTTCCATTCAAATCATAACAATGTTTTTTTTTCAGGCTTGTGCTACAAAAGAGGTTGAAGTTGAGCGTACAATAATTTTTCCGCCACACCCTGAAGAGCCGAGGATTTTATATCTTACTACCTATAGGGGTGGCGCAAAAGAGGATAACTCAAACGCACTCGATGTTTTTTTAGGCGAGAAAAAAAGCGAGAAGAAGGTATCAAACATTGTTAAGCCATACGGAGTGGGTCTGCAAGATGGCAAAGTATATGTAGCAGATACGGGTTCAGATGCTGTTTTTGTGATAGATGAAGTAACAAGAGAGCTTAAGTTTATAGGAAATGGTACGGCAGGAAGACTTGCTTCTCCCGTTGGAATTGCTTTTGACAAAGATAAAAATCTGTACGTCAGTGATTCGAGAGAGAGAAAGATAAACGGTTACGACATAAACGGAAATTTGAAGTTTGTTTTAGGGGATAGACTTGATTTTGCAAGTCCCACCGGAATAGCGATAGATAAAAATTTGCACAGGCTCTATGTTGTCGATACGAAGACACATCAGTTTAAAGCTTATGATATTGCTACAAAAGAGCACCTCTACAGTGTTGGGCAAAGAGGAACCGGGGATGCTGAGTTTAACTTTCCTACAAACATTGCAGTAGACAGGAGAAACGGAAATATCGTAGTGGTAGATACGCAAAATTTCCGCGTGCAGATATTTGACAAAGAGGGCAAGTTTGTTACTAAATTTGGAAATGTTGGCAATAAGCCAGGTACTTTTGCTAGACCAAAGGGTGTTGGAATAGATACTCAGGGCAACATATATGTAGCTGATAGCGCCTTTAACAATATTCAGATTTTTGATGAATACGGCAAAAATCTGCTTATGTATTTTGGAGGCGGAGGCTACGGTCCCACGCAGTTTCGTCTGATAACAGGTGTTTATGTAGATGAGAATGACAAAATAGTAATAGCTGACGGATTTAGCGGCAGGGTGCAGACATTTCAATATGTAAGTGAGGAGTGGAAAAAGAAAAATCCTCAAAAGTATAATGAACTAAAATCTGCTCCACAAGATCAAATAGAACAAAAAACAGAAAAATAAACAGGGTTGAGTTTTGAATAAATTATTTTTAACTGCCGCTTTGGCAGTATCTCTTTTTGGGGGAAAAACATTGTTACCGGAATCTACTGTTGCAGTAGTAAACGGTATAGCAATATCGGTAGATGAGAGAGACAAAGAGGTTGGAAAGCTTCTTCCAAAGGCATATTTTCACTCTACGGTCAATGATGAGAAATTAAAAAAATTGCAAGAACAGGCTTTGGAATCACTTATAGAGAAGACTCTTCTTTACAGTTATGCTTTATCACAAAATATAAATATAACAGAGAGTGAAATAGACGAAGTAATGACAAATCTTGCAGCAGGGTACGGTTCAAAAGATGCCTTGGAAGATGCAATTAAAAGACTCGGGTTTACGAAAGCTACTTTTAGAGATGCGGTTAAAAAAGATGAAATTTTAAAAAAGCTATATAAAAAAGAGATAGAAGTAGAGATTAGCGATAGAGAGTTAAAAGAGTACTACAATAAAAATATGTATAAGTTTAAAGAGCCTGAAAAGATTAAGGTTAGGCTGATACATGTCAGAAATAACCCAGAAGATCCAGAGGGAAGAGAGAAGGCAAAGAAAAGAGTTGATGAAGCTTTTCAAGAGTTGCAAGAGGGGGCAGATTTTGCGGATGTAGCGGCAAAATACTCAACGGCGATGAGTAGAATCAAAGGCGGAGATATGGGCTACCTTCATAGAGGCAGGCTCCAAAAAGCTGTTGAAGACGTGGCATTTTCTATGGATATAAACACAACAAGTGAAATTATAGAGCAAGATATCGGATATTTTGTAGTAAAAGTAGAAGATAAACTTGTTTCGAATCAACTGCCGTTTGAGAAGGTAAAAGAGGGACTTGCAAAGGATCTCAAAGAGAAAGAAGAGAGCAGAAGAAAGAGTGAGTTACTTGAGAGGTTGACGCAAAATTCGGTGATTGTGAAGTAATAGGAAAATGCAAAAAAAAACTCTGTTTTTGTTATGTACGGTCTCCTTATTAGCCCTAAAACTGAGTGCAAACGAGTATCCTGACAGAGGTTTTTACGGTAGTCTTAACTATCTGTATATTGAAGATAACTATATAAACAGCGGAAGAGAAAGTGAAAAAGAGAATTTTTTGCAGGAGTATAAACTTGGATATGCCGGTAATATCTACAGCCCGCGTCTTCTTGACTATAGTATAGAAGGTCTTTTCAGGCTTGATAAAGAAGAGACTACGAGAGATGCCGAGACAATGAAGCAAAATAGTGACGGAAAAGATTATAAAGTAAACTTGAATTTTATAAAAGATACAAAATTCCCCTTTACCGTCTATGCCAATAAGTCGGAAAGACCGATAAATACGGTATATAGTGCTTATACAACAAACTATGCGTATGAAACACAAAGTGAGGGAGCAACAGGCTCGCTAAACTTCAACCCATATATGTTCACATACGGAGCAACAACGACAAAGACCACCGCGGAATTTAGCGACAGGCTTCAAGATTCAAAAACTACCACTTATAATAGCTCATTTAGATATAACGAAGGTGCGCACAATATGCAAGCCAACTACTCGCACTCTATATTGGAAAATGAACAAAACTACATAAATGATGAGATAATCAGTGTTAGTCAGGTTAAAGACGTGCTTAACTTGTCTCACACATGGAGAGCATCCGAAGATTTTACGCTCAACTCGAGAGCTTCCTATGAAAACGATGAGTACTATGCAAGAGAGACGATAGATGCAGGAGTAGATCTAAATTGGAAACCAAAGGATGCAAAGTATGACGCATATCTATCCGTATTTGGTACGACCATGGAATATGGTGATTCTTTAGGTGGGCAAACATATGTATTTGACTCAGTAAATATTAACCAGAGATTTAATTATAGAGTGACAGAGTCAATTACGTTATCAGAAGGAGCTATGCTCTTTTTTTATGACAGCCCGACTTCAAAAGGGAGCAACTCTTATGTTAATTTGGATGCTACACACAACTATGACACAACTATATTTTCAGATATGCCATTTAACTTAACAAGCAGAGTGGGAGTTCAAAAAAATGATTCAAATATAAAAAGCAGCTATGACGCAAACAGTACCTCCACAAAAACAAGCACAGAGAGATATGATGTTAGTCTAAACGCCAGAGCTAAGAAAAAATTCCCAAAAATTAATTCAGATTTAACACTCGACAGCGGATATTTTCACTCACTATACTCTACCGATAGAGAGGAGCAGAGATACAACTTTGGAATATACTTTTTATCTAGAATATTTAGTATATTAAACAACAATATAACTGCAAGATATACTCAAACCAATATGTCAGCTGAACCATCAGCTGACGGAGGAGATACAAAAAGCTCTTATTCACAGGCAAATATTATGGAGTCGCTAGATTTTAATTTTAGACTTGGTGTTAGAGGGCGCGTAGGGTTTCGGGTTGGAGCAGAGTACGTAAATACAAAAAGCGATACTATAAGTACAAGCAGAGTCGACCCAAGAGCAGAGATGAATTTAAACTACCGTCTGTTTAAAAACTGGAAGCTTGATGCTTCTGCAAGAATAAGCGAGATGTATAATACTCTTGAGCATTCCGGAAATGCAAATTTAACTTTTAAAGCCGGAAAAACAAGTTTTTTAATGGGATACCAGTATAATAAGAGCGAAATAGAGAGTGTATATAGGACTATAGAAAATGAGCGTTCGATTTTTAAAGTACAGTTAACGAGAACATTTTAGAAGGGGTGAGAGATGAAAAAATTTATATATGTACTGATTTTTATTGTGGGCATTGATGCTCTTTATGCCAAAGAGGCACAAAAGCTTGTGTGGCCTCCGCCTCCTGATGAAGCAAAAATAGAGTACGTTGCTTCCATAAGGGATTATAAAGATTTGGGGATTAAAAAAGGGTTTTTTTCAAAAGCTTTTGACTTTTTGTTTGGGGAAGAGGATAAGCCGCTTTACTCCCCTTTTGGAACTTATGCAGATGAAGAGAGAGTATATGTAACAGATATATCTCATAAGGCACTATATATATTTGATAAAAAAAAGAGCAAAGTTATTACAGTTGAGGGTTCTAAAAAAGAGAACTTTTTATACCCCATAGATGTAGTAACCGATAAGAGCGGAAATATCTATGTATCCGACTCCGTAAGAGCAAAAGTGTTCGTATTTGAAAAGGACGGTGATTTCAGCCACACTATTGCACCAAAAGAGCTTCAAAGACCGGTAGGGCTTGCCGTAAGTACAGATGGACAAAAACTCTACATAGTAGATGCGCTCTCCAGCCAGATACACGTAACGACTCTAAAGGGCAAATATCTTAACTCCATCGGCAAAAAAGGCAAAGGAGACGGAGAGTTTAACAGACCTACTTTTATGGATGTGGGAAGTAACGGTAATCTTTATGTCTCAGACTCTATGAACCATCGTGTTCAGATACTAGACGGAGATGGAAATTTTATAAGCAAATTTGGTCATCTAGGACAAGAGATAGGAAGTTTCGGCTCTCCAAGGGGCATAGCTCTTGATGGCCATGGAAATATCTATGTAAGCGATACTATGTTTAACAATATACAGATATTTAACCAAGAGGGCGAGCTTTTAATGCTGCTTGGGGGTTACGGAGACAAAAAAGGTCAGTTTGCTCTTCCTGAAGATATATCTATAACATCACAAAATGCTATACATGTCACAGATGTAAACAATGGACGTATCCAGGTTTTTAGACTCATTAAAACAGAACAAACAAGGAGTTCAAAATGAGATATTTAATCTTTGCACTGTTTGCTTTTTTATTAGTGGAGCTTACTCAGCTACCCGCTTCTATAGTAAACACTAAGCATAATCTATCTGTTAGCGGAGCCGGGAGCGCAAAAGCTACAAGTGAGACTGAAGTGTGCGTATTTTGCCATGTGCCGCACTTTTCACAACCCGTTGGCAAACCACTTTGGAACAGAAGTATGCCTACAACAGAATATGTGATGTACGATAGTGAATATTTAAGAAGAATGGGTTATCCATCAATAGCTGCAGACCTTGGCTCAGACAATGATACTCCGGGTGCACTCTCAAGACAATGTCTTAGTTGTCATGATGGAACTATAGCCGTTGGAGCGGTCTCAAAGTTAAGATATGATTATGATGGAGCGGTTATAGATATGGCGGGCGTTAATCCCGACGGTACAATAATAGATACGGCGACAGGGTTTATTGGCTCAGACCTCTCTCATCACCACCCTGTTGGAATTGAGTATGACTCGACCGTAAGCAAAACTTTCGGTAATGGCGGAATCCGCTCTATGGAGCTAAAAGCTACTCCCGATACTCCCATAAAGCTTTATGAATATGCGGGATACGGCGGAAAATATGTAGAGTGTTCATCTTGCCATGACCCACACAAAGATAACAACAAGTTTTTACATTTTGATAGTGGAACAAACCATGCCCAAAATTTTGTCGGTACATGCACCTCTTGCCATGAAAAAACTGATTGGGTTGGGAGCGTACATCAGTCGCCTCCCGGTACCCCTACATATACTGACGCCGATCTGATTGCCAGATACGGAACGGGTGCAGTCGGAGAGCTTGGGTGTGCTAACTGCCATGTCCCACATAACGGACAGGGAGTCGGATATTTAAACAGACAAGTGTTAGAACAGACATGTTTTCAGGGTGCTGCCGCATCAGAGTCTGAAGCTGCGTGTCACGGTGTCGGCGGAGCAAAAGATATAAAGTCTATTCTCAGCAGAGCATATACACATCCTGTTTTGGCGGAAGACAGCCTGCCGGGAACACAGCATACCAATCTTGATACACTCTATGGAACCGGAAATCCTGACCCTGATGGTTATAAGGGTATGGATTGGGCAACTAATAAACATGCGGTATGTATGGATTGTCATAATCCTCACCGTGCACGTGCGGGGACACATATAGTTGACGGTTCATGGTATGGAGCTCCGGGAACATCGACAAATCTTGTCTCAAACGTGCTACAGGGTGTTCCTGGAATTGAGCCTACATGGCCGACTGCTTGGACTCAGCCGACAACTTTTACGACAATGGAGAGTGCGGAGAAGGAGTACCAGATCTGCTTTAAATGTCACTCCTACTGGGGAGTAGGTGCTGCGGTAAACGGTATTAATACAAGCGGATATGTCTCTCCGAGCGATGGAGTTACTCCTCTAACGGATGTTGCGTGGGAGATGAACATCAATAACAAATCGGGACATCCCGTCGTTATAAACCAGCTTGCACGTACCGGAAGTTACGTTCCAAAAGAGCTAAATACTGTTCAGCTATTGACACCGTGGAAAGAGAACCCTGGGCTAAACACTATGTACTGCTCTGACTGTCACGGTGCGGATAACGAACTTGGAGGAGACCCAAAAGGTCCTCACGGTTCAAACTTGAAGTATCTTCTAAAAGGGGAAAATCAGTACTGGCCGAAGAAGCCTGACGGTGCTACACTTTATACAATCGCAGATATTGGTACTGCTGGAGACACCGGTGTTATATGCAAAAACTGTCACGACATAAGGCATCCACATGATAGATGGACAAGCTATATGTCAAGAGCAGCTATTCCTTGTGTTCAGTGTCATGTAGCTATTCCGCACGGTTCACCTGTTTCAAGATTGATAGGATATACCACATTTCCTGCACCGTATAACTATGGTGGAAATAGTTTAAAAATGACAGGATGGAAAAAAAAGGCGTATGATCCGCTTGATGTAGGTACTAGGGCAAATGCATACGCACCTGCTTGCGGTGGCGGTATGTGTCATGGTACTAGTTATGGCGGATACGACCAGAACCTAATGCCGTGAGAGAGAAGTAATGATGAGAATTTTAATACTGTTTTTTCTTTTGGCTCCATTTTGCTTTGCAACTTCCAATGTAAATGACGACAAGCGCATAAAAGATGCACTGTTAAAGTACAACTACGGAATCATCAAGATGACTAAAAGCGGCGATACAAAGCTTTTAAAAGATATGCTCTCGCAGGAGGCATATTTTAAGCTGATGGTTTGGGCAGACTCTTGGAAGTTTAGTAACCTTGCCATGGTAGCAGAGATAAATGACCTTAGATTTTCTCCGATTGCCTATAATGAAGATAATGCAACGATAAGAACTCTGGAAAATTGGACTTATGCCTATGCAAACTTGGTAGAGAGGAATTATGCGCTTGAACCTACTACTATTTTTTACAAGATGAAGTACACGCTAAAAAAACACCACGGTCATTGGATAATAGTTGCCGTTGAAAATCTTCAAGAGGAGACTTTTGTAAAACCGAACACACATGAGCCTAAAGTAGAAGAAAAAAAAGAGAAGCCTCTTGATGATACATCAGGGGGAAATTCTAAAGGTAAAATAGAGACCCATTAACCGTGGTGTTGTATCTCTGTGCTAAACTAAAATTTCGTAAGATATTACAAAGTAGTATAATACTTTGTAATATCTTTATCACCCTCAAGGAAAAATATGAGTTACATTAGTAAAGTTTGGTCGTTTTTAATTTCCATGAAATTAATGGTTGTTTTGATTCTGATATTTGGTACTGCAAGTGCCGTTGGTACGTTTATTGAGAACGATTACGGGGTCAATACCTCGTGGGCGGTTATTTATGCCAGCAGATGGTTTGAAGCAGTTCAGATACTGCTTGGAATTAGTATTTTGGGAAATATTATTCGTTTTAAGCTGTACCAAAAAAAGAAGCTGCCGGTATTTATTTTTCATGCCGGTTTTATCATTATACTCCTTGGCGCAGGAGTGACGAGATATTTTGGTTATGAGGGAGTTATGCATATTCGTGAAGGCATGACTGAACAGAGAATGATCTCATCTGATGCTTTTTTACAGATAGAGGCAAAAAAAGGGGAAAAAGAGTTTATAAAGCATAAAGTGGTTTATGTATCGGAACTTGGCGGCAGAAGCTTTAGCGAATCTTTGGATATTGATGGAAAAGAGCTTGAAGTCTCATATAAAGATTTTATAGCAAAAGCGGTAAAGACGGTAGTGGAGGATCCAAACGGAAAGCCTATTGCCGGACTTGTCATTATGGCACCGCAAGGACCTGAGAGGTACTCTATAAGCAGTGGAGAGTCTTTTGACGTAGGACCTCTTGGCGTATATTTTGACAAAAATGTGCAGGCACATAAGCCAGCACTCTACATTACGAGCTCTTCTAACGGTATAACTTTTGTATCAAATGTTGATGTGGGTTGGACAGAAATGAGTGACCAATCGCAGGGAGTTTATAAGGCGGGAGTTGAGTATCCGTTTAATGCAGGACGGCTTTACAATGTCAGAGGCGTTCAGGTTGTTGCAAAAGAGGTTTATGAGAGGGGCATGGTAAAAGTTATCAGCCAAGAGGAGTATAGAAAAACAGCAAAGCAAGATCTCAAGATGGATGAAAATGCTCTCTCTGCACTTATTGTAGATGTAGAGTACGAGGGCGAGAAACGTGAAGTCGCACTTATGGGAAAAGGCAAGCGCTACCAAGGCTTTACGGAGCTTCTAGCTTTTAAAGACATGGAGCTTACACTGGAGTGGGGAGCAAAGGTGCTTGAATTGCCCTTCGCTCTTAAGCTCAACGATTTTGTTATGGATAAATATCCAGGTTCAATGAGTCCTTCGTCATATGAGAGTTATGTAACGCTTATCGATGAAAAAAACAGTGTGAAGAGGGACTATAAAATATTTATGAATAATGTTCTTGATTATGGGGGATTTCTATTCTTCCAGTCATCTTATGACAAAGATGAAAAAGGAACTATACTCTCAGTCAATCATGACCCTGGAAAATGGCCTACTTACATAGGCTACCTAATGCTGGCTATAGGAATGGTTCTGAATGTTTTAAATCCGCATAGTTATTTTGGAAAGTTGGCACGTATGAAGTACGAGTATAAGGCTTCGGCTTGGGCTGCTGCTCTGTTTTTTGCGCTCTCTATTTTTAGCGGCACACCTCTAGCAGCATCATCAGATGATGCGGATAGTATTAAAAAGATAGAGAAATCTCACGCTGAGCACTTTGGAACTCTGCTTGTTCAGAGCCATGATGGAAGGATAAAGCCGCTTGATACTTTGACTATGGAGTATCTAAATAAGATAACGGGCAAAAACACTCTCTTTGGGCAAAGTCATAACCAGATAATACTCGGTATGGCAACAAACCCAGAAGCGTGGAAGCTAGTCGATATGATAAAAGTGGCTCACCCTAAGCTAAGAAGCATTCTTGGTCTGCAAGAGTCCCAAAACGCTTTTGCCTACGAAAGAGCGTTTGACAAATTTGGTCAGTATATACTTGGCGCTCACGCAGAAGAGGCGCTTAGAAAACTCCCAGCAGAGAGAGGCACGTTTGAAAAAGAGCTTATCAAGCTTGATGAGAGGGTAAATGTTGCCTATATGGTATATTCAGGCCGTTTTATGAAAGTATTTCCTCTAAAGGGAGATGCGAGTAAAAAATGGTACTACCCGCAAGAGGCACTCGAAACCTTCCCTCCCGAAGCTGCTCAAGAGGTTTTAAATCTTCTTAGAAACAACTCTACGGGGCTATCAAACGGTCTGCAAAATGGTGATTGGAGCGGTGCCGATAAAGCCATAGATGACATAAAAGAGTATCAGCGCAAAATTAATCCTGATCTAATAGCAAACAACACTGTTGTAAAGGCGGAGCTGCTCTACAACAAGCTTAAACTGTTTGAGCGTCTATACCCTATTTATCTTTTCTCGGGACTTATTTTGCTTGTGCTTATATTTGTTCGTTTGGCAAAACCAAACTTAAACCTGACAACTACCATGCGTGTTATTCTTGTTCTGTTTGTGGTGGCTTTTGTGGTTCATACGTTTGCTCTAGGGCTTAGATGGTATGTGGCTGGACATGCTCCTTGGAGCAACGGATATGAGGCTATGCTCTATATCTCTTGGAGTATTATCTTGGCGGGTATTTTGTTTGCAAGATCTTCTGAGCTTGCCGTAGCGACAACCGGTATTTTTGCGGGAATTACACTTTTTGTAGCGCATCTAAGTTGGCTTGATCCACAGATAACAACAATGGTACCGGTTCTAAAGTCAAACTGGCTGACGGTACATGTCTCTGTTATAACCGCAAGTTATGGCTTTTTGGGGCTTAGCACGCTTCTTGGATTTATATCGCTTATATTTTATATAATGCTTGGCAACGAGAAGAAGCGTGAGCAGATTAGCGTTAATATAATGGAGTCGGCACGCATAAGCCAGATGTCTATGATAGTGGGACTCTCTCTCTTAACTATTGGAAATTTCATAGGCGGCGTCTGGGCAAACGAATCGTGGGGACGCTACTGGGGATGGGACCCAAAAGAGACATGGACAATAGTAACTATAGCGGTTTATGTCTTTGCGACACACATGCGCTTTGTGCCTATGCTAAAGTCTAACTTTTTATATAATGTGGTATCGGTTATCGCGTACTCTTCGGTCATTATGACCTATTTTGGCGTTAACTACTACCTCTCGGGTATGCACTCATACGCAGCAGGTGATCCGGTTCCGATTCCGGAGTGGATATACTACGTTATTGCCGTTATTGCACTTGTAGTTGTTGCGGCATCGTTTAACCGCGACAAGTTGGTTAAGGTAAAGCCCATTAAAGAGAATGAGAAAAAATAACTATGACAAACAGGCATATACTTGAAACAATTTAGACAACTCTCTATAGAAGATTCAAGTAAAGCCTCCTTGTCGATGGTTGATTGGACTCTCTCAATTTTTCTACTTCTCTCAGGAGCCTCTGCTCTTATATATCAGGTACTTTGGGTCCGCCTTCTAACCCTTAGTATCGGTTCTACATCTGTATCAATCAGTATAGTTTTATCGGTATTTTTCCTCGGTCTTGGAGTGGGCAGTTATTTTGCTGCTTCACTAATAAAAAAATTTAAAAATCCGCTAAAGGTATATATTGTAGTTGAAGCGGGAATTGCATTAAGTGCAATCTTGATATTGCCTCTTCTCTTGAATCTTGATTATTTTATATCGCTGCTCCCTATTGTTGAAGCAGGAGTTTGGATAAAATTTTTCGTTGTAACTGCAATACTGTTTATTCCTACATTTTTAATAGGAACTACATTTCCGCTTATAGTGGCTGTAGCTGTTCACAATAAAAAAGAGGTAGGTCAAAAACTTGCTCATTTTTATGCATTTAATAGTCTTGGAGCAGTTGCAGGGGCAATATCTTCAGGTTTTTACCTTATTCCAAATTTTGCTTTAGACGGTACTTTATATGTAGCTGTAATGCTTAATATCTCTATTGCTGTAGCCGGAGTGGCTCTATTGGGGCATTTTAATAGTTCTTTTAAAGTGCAGCAAAGATTGTTTAGTAATACTGCAAAAACAAACAAAAATGCGCTATTTGTTCTATTTATAACAGGTTTTACTGCATTGGCTACTGAAGTAGGCTGGATGAAATTTCTTATAGTATATACCGGAAATACTATTTATGGATTTTCCATGATTTTGGCCATGTTTATTGCAGGTATAACAATAGGCTCATTTATTGCAAAATTAAAAATTATTTCAAAAATAGAGACCGAGAAGCTTCTTTTTTTTGGGTTAATCTTACTTGCTTTAGCGCTTCTTGGTGCCAGAGCCGGATTGGGAGCTTTTCCAGAGATATATGAGCAGTTAAACACTTTAGAAGTTGGTGCGTTTGCTTACAGATGGAGCAAATATTTTGTTATGTTCTTGATCTTATTGCCGGCAACCGCCATGTTTGGTCTGCTTTTCCCCTTGGCGCTTCAATACTACTCCCCAAATATCGATACCCTTCATGCTAATGTCGGTAAAGCATACTCTGTAAATATTATTGCCGGAATTATGGGTTCAATAGTTGCAGGTTTTTGGATTATCCCATATTTTTCAACTGATGTTTTACTGAGCGCCGCTGCATTTATTGTTCTGCTTTCATCGTTTATTTTTATAAAAAGCAACGCTGTTAAAAATGCCTTTTTATATTTTGTAGGATTTTTTTCTGTCGCCTTTGCTATGAACTTTTTTTTACCTCATTTGGATTATAGAAAAATGGTTGAGATAGTAATCAGTCGTGATTCAAAAGCTTATTCGCAAAAGAGTACAATTCACTACATAAAAGAGGGAGAAAGTGGCGTTATAGGGCTATTAAGCAATGATGATAATCCTTGCATTGTAAAAATTTTCAATAATGGGTTAAACGAATCTTGGATAGATGTTTGCAACAGTGAGAATATGCTTTTAAGCGAGTTTTTATTGGGGAAAATACCGCTAATGTTAAATCCTGACGCCAAAAAGGCTTTTGTTGTTGGTTATGGCGGAGGCACAACACTTATGGGTTTGAGCATGAGTGAATTGGAGAGTATTAACGTAGTTGAGATAGAACCTGCAGTATTGGATGCAGTTCGAACACTTTATAACAACAGGCTGCCGACAGACAATGATAAAAGAGTAAATATTACTATTAATGATGCACGTTACAGCCTTTTAATATCAAAAGGAACTTATGATATTATAGTCTCACAACCGTCTCATCCATGGCTTAGGGGTTCTTCAAATATAATGAATAGAGATTTTTTTGAAATAGTAAAATCTAAGCTTTCACAAAATGGTATAAATGGGCAGTGGGTGCCTCTATTTATGATTGATATTGCCACCTTAAAGAGTATAATAAAAGCATATACGGATACATTTACTTATGTAGTCAGTTTTGTAAACGTTAATACAAGAGATTTTTTAATGTTTGGCTCAAACATGCCGATAAATATAAACCGAGAATTTGTACTAAAAGAGATAAATCATTCAGAGGCAAGGGCTGTTTTTACGTATCATAACATAGATGAGCCAGAAGATTTAATGGGTTATTTTGCTCTATCAAAAGAGCAGTTGGTTGAGATTTCCGCAAATTCTGAGCCTGCAACAGATTTGAATCTGTTATCAGAAATATATAAATCAAGGTATGGAGCTATTGATGGCAATAGTTTTAATACTCTTGGATTTATCAATGATTATTTAAATAGTCAAGTTGTTAAATAAATTTAAAAGGAGTATTGATATGAAAAAATGGTTTATTGCGATGGCAGCAGCTATGTTTATGAGTGGGTGTTCTACTTTAGAGGTTCAAGTAGATTATGACGATGAGCATGATTTCTCTGCTTTGTCATCATTTGCGGTTGTCTATAAAAACCAAAATGACGGAAGAGATTTCAGCAGAGACAGAATAAGCAGACTCTTAACTGCCTATATGAAGAACAAAGGCTATGAAAACGTAGAGAAAAGCGCTGCAGATTTCTATGTCATAATGCATCTTGATGTTCAGCAGAAGTCTCAAGTAGAGACAAACTATGAAACCATAGGCATTAGACCTGTTCCATATATGTATCTTGGAGCTATCAGACCAATAGGCACATACCCAGGAACTTATGTCTCCGGTGCAATGGTTATGGAGCCTGATGTCAGGGTTACAACAACTACAAATGAGTATGAAGAGGGCAGGTTAATCCTAGAGGTTTTTAATGTCAAAGAAAATAGAGTCGTTTGGCAGGGAATAGCAAGAGATGAGCTCTCAAAAGATTATACGCAGCAAGAGAAGAGTGAGTATTTAAGCAAAGTTATATCTGAGCTTTTTAAAGATTTTCCGCTAAAGAAATAGTGAGGTTTGACATCTTTTAAAAAAGATGTCAAATATGTTATAAAGAGGTAAACTTAGCCTCTTCAATAAGAACCGGAAAGTTATATCCGTATCCTAAATCGACATCGGTTTTTATAGTTCCCGTTGCCGTAACAGTGTCTCCTACTTGCACTGTTGAGTTAGCAGCCGTAGCGATAATATCATCCATTCCCGAAGCTCCTGAGCCATCCTGGAGATGTATCCAATCTTTACCCATAATATTTTTAGATACTTTTACCACTTTTGCATTGAGTTTTATGTTTTTGTCTTTAAGTGTATCTTTTTTTGCATAGAGCTCTTCTATAGTGTAACCGTCTGCATTTTTAGCGACAGGTACGACAGCTGGAGCATCTTGCTGCATCTGCATAGATGCTGCTTCCTCTTTGGAGTGGTCACAGTTTGCATGGGCATCATCAAGAGTTAGTGTTTGTTCATGTGCAGTTGATGCAGATCCATCAGCCGGCACAATAGCGCTTACAAAAACAAGCTGCTCAAAGTGTTTATTAAGAGATTTGCTTGTGAAATCACTCATTACCATCTGCTCTAAAAATGAGATTTTAGTTCCTGCAGCGATGTTTGTTTGAGGTCCTGCTATCCAGTATACATTTCCATCCTCATTAACTTTGGCATATGTATAACCGCCTCCGTTTATAGTTTCAAGAACGTTTGCCACATGTTTAGTATTTAGCTGGACATCACCTTCTGATGGTGCCGCTGCTTCTGTTTGTTGTGCATTTGCACCGTAAATTGTTCCGCTTGCAGGAGTTGTTGCGCTTTGGCTCTGCTGAGTCGCACTGCTTTGCTCTTGCTCTTTTGGCTTGTCGCTGCATCCGTACATTAAGAGTGCGGCAACACTAATTGCTACTGATATTTTGTTCATTTTGTTCCTTTAATATTTTTCTATGCTCTTCATATCTCTTTTTTGCTGCTTCAAATGTTTCATTTGGGTCTTTGCTTGTTCTAAAGTACTCTTCCATAAAGTTATTGTAATCTATCTCCTCCTGAGTTATTTTTTTTGCTCTCTCTTCGGCTTTTTTTTGCTCTTGTGTCTTAACAGGAGGAAGTGCTTCAATTAAGATGGCAATAGCATTCATCTGATCATCACTCAGCTTTGTAGCCTGACCTTTCATCATGGCACCTTGACCGTAAGTACTTCTTGTACCTGCTTTATACTCTTTTAAATCTTTAACGACTTCAACAGCGCTCATTCCAGCGATGGGTCTGCTGACACCGAGCGATTTTTTCTCGCCTTTTTGACCGTGGCATATTGCACATTTTGCAAAGATCTCTTCTGTCGTCATATCTTTTGTAAGTTTAGGTTTTGTCGCAACTTCAACTATTGGAGGAAGAGATGCGATATACTCCGAGAGCTCTTTTATATCTGCACTCGAGAGTTTTTTGGCTTGCCCATGCATCATGCTTCCGAGTCCGTATGTGTCTCTCGTCCCTGCTTTATACTCTTTTAGTATCGTCGTTACATCTTTTGCGTTCATGCCCGCAATACTTTTAGTCAGGTTTTGAGAGTGTCTCTCTCCTTTTTTACCATGACATGTGCCGCATCTATCAAATAGCTGCGTTGCAGAGGCAACAGCAACAATCGAGATTAGAATAAGTACTGTTTTTTTCATAGTTTACTCCTGAGGCAGTGTTACGGTATGAGGCTCTGCTTCCCACTGTTCGCGGTCTAAAATCTCTTTGGCTTCATAGTGACCATTAAGATATGCCTCTTTTAGAAGAGATTCAGCCTCCTCTTTGTCCATCTCTACGCCATCTCCTTCAAGATACATCTTGCCAAGTATATACTGCGCATCTCCACAGCTCTGCATCGCAGACTTGCTTAGGTACTCTTTTGCTTTTTCAAGATCTTTTTTGACGCCTGTTCCATGTTTGTACATCAGACCCACTTTGCTTTGTGCCAACGGATAACCCGCATCTGCAACCTGCTTGTAAAGAGGAAATGCTTTTGCATAATTTTTCTGCGTGCCTTCGCCTTTATAGTAGAGATCTGCTAGATGAAGAGCTGATTTTTGGTCTCCGCTCTTTGCGGCTTTAGTAAAAAGGGAGATAGCCTCCTCGTCGTTCTGAGTTACTCCATCA
Organism: Sulfurimonas sp.; assembly: GCF_014859695.1. Classification (GTDB taxonomy): domain Bacteria; phylum Campylobacterota; class Campylobacteria; order Campylobacterales; family Sulfurimonadaceae; genus Sulfurimonas. Next base: position 19,874 of record NZ_JACUTS010000028.1, read on the forward strand.
CCCTTATGGTACATAACGGCAAGGTTATACATAGCTTTTATGTGACCCTGATCTGCAGCTTTGTGGTACATTTTCGCCGCCATAGCATGATCTTTTTTTGTAACGATTCCCTGATAATACATTCCGCCAAGTGCAAATTGACTATTTGCATCACCCTTGTCGGCTTTTACTTTTACAGACATAAAAGCTTTTTTGTTCATGTCGAATTTTTCTGCAGCCATCGCCCAACTTACGGTCAGCGAAAAGCTTAAAATAATAGTAAAGAGTACTTTTTTCATTCTTATCCCTTTGTATAATTGCTTCACAATTTGGGTTATTATATCAGCTGTTATCAAATTTATTTCTTAAATAAGTGCCTATAATTTTCTCAGTGTGCATAATAATTATTTATTATTAAAAGAGAGATTGTTATATAAAAACATTATATTTATTATTAGAATTTCAGAGGAAAACATCACAAATAAATCACATTCAAACAAAATTTATTCTTTTGATAATTATTTAGTTTAAATTAATCAAAAAAGTTTAATAATTGCAGGAAGGATATATAAAATGGAAGAAGAAAAAGTGATAATTAAAGATATGAAAGAGACAAAGAGAAGATACTCTTTTGGTCTGATGGCAATAGTAGGTATAGTAGTAGCAGGGGTGCTTATAGGGATGGGGACATCTTTTTTTACGGTTGTTGCTGTTAAGCATACATCTGACGTAAATTTTTGCGGCTCATGCCACTCGATGAAACCGATGGCTGAGGCGTATAGAAACAGTGTCCACGGAGGTTATGGGGAGAGTGGTATAATGGCGACTTGCGCTGATTGCCATCTCCCTCATAAATCGACGGCTGGTTATTTGGTGCAGAAGGTAAGAACAGGGCTTTGGGATGTCTGGGTAGAGACTACTCACGATACCTCAAAGATAGATTGGCATGAGAAGCGTGAGGAGAGACGCAACTGGGTCTACGATTCTGCTTGTCTTCATTGTCATGAGAACCTGTTGCTTGGTACAAGACCCAACAAGAAAGCATTTACTGCGCATAAAGCATACTTCGCCAAAAAACTTGTTGTAAGCGGAGATGATGGAAAGAAAGAGAGCGCCAAGTGTGTGGACTGCCACAAACATGTAGGGCATTACCAGCTGGAAAAACATCTTCCTCCAAGACCTAGCGAGGTTATGGATGAAGAAGAGAACGTAGAGCATTAGGGGATGATGATGGAAAAAAAATATATTAAAATCTCTATAATAGTCGGTATCGTTGCTTTGGTTGCAATACTCTTCGTTGTTTTGGGCGTTGCTGAAAAACTGGGGCGTTTGGGCACAGTATCAAAAAACATTGCAATCTCTCTTGCAAATGCTCCTCATGGAGATCCTCGCTCACTGGAGCTTATGGACAAAGAGTATATAGAGGCAAATACGGGCTCTACTAGCGAAATAGATGAAAAAGAGCTGCCAAAGGCTTTGAAACCGTTTAAAAAGTACGGACATCCGCCCTTTAACATGGGAGCTTGCGGAGTTTGTCATGCGCCAAAACGCTCTAAGCCTGCAGCCATTATTACCAGAAGCGTCTCTGAACTCTGCTTTAAGTGTCACGAACCTGAGTCCAAGATTGATGAGAGAATGGAAGCGCTTGATTGTAACAAGTGCCACAATCCGCACCATGCAGACAGAGAGAAGCTCCTTCGTGATAAGGTGAGTGAGCAGAAGTGCCCGGTCGGCGAGTTTATAGAGTAAAAGGCGCTAATTTGAAAAAAAATATCTCGAAGTTATTGGGTGCATTGGTTCTACTCTCTATTTTTGCATATCTTTTTCAGACATACAGCGTCGGCGAGAAGTTTGGTCGTCTTGTCGTTGTTGTTGGCAATATAGCAGAAGCGATGAAAAATGCGAAACATGCTTACGAAGATGTAGATATAGTTATAAGTGATGATGAACTCAAAGAGATAAATATCTCAAAAATATCAAAAGAGATAAAAAGCTCTATAGATAAGAAAAAGGAGTTGGCTGCCTCTAAAACGCCTATGGCACCGGCTCAGATAAAAGCAGATGAGATAAGGGATGAGGAGAAGCCGCAGCATAACAAAACTCACCCAAGAGAGGCAAAGATTGTTAAGTTAGAGGATCTTCCAGATAAGTTTAAGCCTCTAAAGCAGTATCTGCATCAGCCATTTAAGATGGGAGCTTGCCAGATTTGTCACGATACAAGCAGCAAAAAGCCGGGGGCGCTTGTCCAAAAAGAGATTGCCGATGTCTGCTATGAGTGCCATAAAACCCGCTATACAAAAGAGTTTGACCATCTGCCCGTAAAGGACGGAAGATGTACCGACTGTCATGATCCGCATCAGTCAAACATCAGGATGCTCCTAAAGGCAGAGTCGACAAACGATCTCTGTATGAAGTGTCACGACAAAAAGAGTACGTTTAAAGCAAAAGCAAAAAAACTCTTTGTCGATATGAACTTGGAGACAAAGCACAAACCGATAGTTGAGAAAAGCTGTCTGGAGTGTCACGATGCCCATACGGCTGATCATAAATCGCTCCTCTATATGGATGCCAAAATGGATCTCTGCCTTGACTGCCATGATGAGGTAGGCGAGAAAACGGCGCACTCCAACTTCAAGCATGGCGGTGTAAACACAAGCAAAAAGAGATGTCTTGAGTGCCATAACCCGCATGCGACAAAGGAGAAGAAACTCCTAAACAAAGAGCCTGTTGCCCTATGTTTGAGCTGTCATGACAAAGAGGTTAAGTCTGATGAGGACGGCGGAATGCTGATGAATATGAAAAAACATCTGGATGAGAACCCGAACTGGCACAAACCTATAAAAGATGTCAAAAAAGAGGGCGGGTGTTCAGCCTGCCACGACCCGCACGGTTCAGACAACTTTAGCATACTGAGAAAGTCCTTTACAAAGAATTTTTATGCCAATCTGGAGAATAAAGATTTCTTCTGTTTTGAGTGTCACAGCGAGAAAAAGATAACCAAGCAGTTCATAGCATCTGATGAGCACAATATTACGGCATTTAGGGATGGAGAGGTCAATCTGCACCATCTGCACGTAAATGACAGAAAAGGGCGCTCATGCAGAGCTTGTCACGACGAGCACGCCTCTAAATACTCGCATCTTATTCGCGACTATACGGACTTTAACGGGATCAAGTTCCCGCTCAGATTTATTGAGACCCCAGAGGGAGGTTCCTGTGCACCTGCTTGTCATAAAGAGTTCGCTTATGACCGTGTGAATCCAAAAGGTATCGGAAAGTGAGACCTCTTAATCTCTTTGCAAAAGCCGTATTGACTCTCTCTATATTTTTTATGAGCGCTTTTGCAGAGGGCTCTTTTGTGCAGATAATCACTCCAAAAGAGAACACTCTTCAAACCGAACTGACACTAAATGTCGTTTTGGGCATTGATAAGAAGCACATTGATGCTGTAGAAGTGGGCGTATTCCCCGATATGAAGAGTCTAGATTTAAGCAGGTCTGAGAATACGGCGTGTGTAAATATCTCTCTTGGTCTTGGCGAAAACAGGGTTCTTGTACGCGCATATAAAGAGAGTGCCTTAGTGAGTGAAGAGAGCAGAAGTGTTTATGTCTCCTCACAACTCTATCATCAGTTTAGATATCCGCCAAAAGATTATAAAAAAAGCTATTTTCATAATGATGAGAATGAGAAGTTATGTTCGAAATGCCACGATATGAGCGTAAATGAGGTTGAGAATATTGCATTTGTGGATGTTACTAAATCAAACTGTTATGGATGTCACAAAAACATAAACAGGGAGAAGTATGCGCATGCTCCTTCGGCAAACTGGTTATGCACAAGCTGTCATAAACAGAGCAGAAAGGGTGCATCAAAATATTTGACTAAAGAGCCTATGGATGCCGCATGTTTTGAGTGTCATAAAGAGAATCAAGAGCTTTGGAGCAGCGCGAAATATCGCCATGAGCCTTTAGATGCGGGACACTGTGACAAGTGCCACAATCCGCACTCAGCTCCCTACAATATGTTTATCCGCAAAGATGTAAATGAGATATGCCTTGGATGCCATAAAGATAAGCACATTAAAGCAAGAGAGAGTAAAAATTCAGCATGTGCGGGCACAAGCTATGGAGACTTATGTATAGAGTGCCATACACCTCACGCCTCAAATCGCCCGTTTTTTCTAAAAAAGAGATTTGATGAGGTGAAAAAATGAGAACTTTTGCAACCCTTTTTCTGCTGCTCTTTTTGAGTGAGGCAGAGGCATTTACCATCGTAAACCCATATGATAAAGAGATAAAAGAGGAGAGTCTTGCTTCAGTGGTTGTTGAAGCCGATTTTGCCGCAGTTGACTCTCTTGTTATATCAAATGACGCAAACGAGACAGTTACCCTTGAAGTCAATCCAAAACGTTCGCACTACTGCAAAAGCGTCAATTTGCATCTCGGAGAGAACAGCCTCAAGGTCGTCGGGTATAAAGAGGGCAAAGTGGTAAAAGAGGAGACAAAAGAGCTTTTTTTAACATCACAGGTCGACAAGGAGTATAGATACCCGCCCAAAGATTATAACAAAAGCTATTTTCATAACGATGAGAATGAGAAGATTTGCTCAAAATGCCACGACATGAGCGTTAACGAGGTTGAGGGCGTAGCATTTGAGGATATTACAAAATCCAACTGTTACGAGTGTCATAAAAAGATAAACAGAGATGAGCATTCGCATGCACCCTCAATCAACTGGCTCTGCACCTCCTGCCACAACGGTAATGTCGGCGCGTTTAATCAAACAGACAATGCCAAGACAAAATATAGTGTTCCAGACCCCATAGAAGAGATTTGTCTCTCTTGCCATAAAAAGCACAAAGAGGAGTGGAGTAAAAAGAGGTTTCATCATGAACCCGCAGAGTCGGGAAGATGCAACAGATGCCACAATTCACACTCATCACCAAGTGAGTTCTATTTGAGAAAACCGGCTTGGGAACTTTGTACAGGATGTCATAAAGAGAAGATTGAGGGTGTGCATATTGTTAAAACATTTGGAAGAAAGGCACATCCGACGCATAATGTAAAAGACCCTTCTAGGGAGGGAAAGGATTTGAGCTGTGTAAGTTGCCACAATCCGCATGTCTCAAATGCCCCCTCTCTTTTGCAGAGCGAGAGTGCAATGGGGCTCTGTTCAAGGTGCCATAAAAAGTAAAAGAGTCTCTCTTTAAAGAGTTAAAGTGCTATTTTTAGATATAATCGCCCAATTTTATAGCAAGAGATACGTTTATGGATATTAGAGAAGAATTTTTAAGATTTTTTGAATCAAAAAATCATGATAGAGTAGCGAGTTCACCGCTTGTTCCAGATGATGCAACACTGCTTTTTAACAATGCAGGAATGGTTCCTTTTAAGTCTATTTTTACAGGCGAAGTGCCTGCTCCGCAAAATCCGCGTGCAGTTTCATGCCAAACATGTATCC
>NZ_JACUTS010000029.1 GCF_014859695.1 Sulfurimonas sp.
GCATCTTTCAGGTGTGGAAATGTAGGTCGCTGCCTAGTTGATCATTTCTTATTACAATCCTAACAAATCATAAAAATTTCAAACACTCTTTTATAATCTTATATTAGCTTCTCTACTCTTCTACTATTGATTTTTCAATATCCCATCTATGGTTAATATTATGCATATTTACTTTTTTTAATCTCTCTAAGAAATACTCTCTTGTTACCTCTTTTGCACCTAAGCTTTTGAGATGATCTGTCGGAACTTGACAATCAATGAAGTCGTAACCCCAATATTTCAGATGCTTTACTAAAATTGCATATGCCGCTTTTGAAGCATCATTTACAAGCGAGAACATTGACTCTCCGCAAAAAAGTCTTCCAACTACAACGCCGTACAGCCCACCTACAAGCTTTCCATCTCTATAGCTCTCAACGCTATGTGCTACTCCCATATTATGAAGTACGCTGTAGGCTTCTACAATATCATCTTGTATCCAAGTGCCGTTTTGTTTCTCTCTTTTTACAGAGCTGCATTGCTTTATAACTTCTATAAAGTTTGTATCAAATTTATAATCGAATTTTTTTATGTTTTTTTTTAGAGAGCGCCTAAGCTTGAAATCATCCAACTCCATGATGAGTCTAGGGTCGGTTGACCACCATATAATCGGGTCGTCTTTAGAGTACCATGGAAATATACCGTTTTGATATGCACGAATAAGCCTAGAGGGATTTAAATCGCCTCCCCATGCGACTATCCCCTCTTTATTTGCGCTGTTTGGATTAGGAAAAGAGAGGTCATATTTTGAAAGTTTTGGTATATTCAAACGACAGACTCTTTGAATTTTAAAATCAACTTTTTGTTAAAAGAGACATTGACGTTTCCACCACTTTTTAATTTGCCAAAGAGTATCTCATCGCTTAGTTTATTTATAATATTATCTTGGATGTACCTTTTTATAGGTCTAGCACCCATTTCAGGAGAGTAAGCACTCTCGGCAATAAACTCTACAGCTTTTGGAGATAAAGCGATAGTGATTTTTTTCTTTTTTAAGTCACTATTTAGCTCCCCTATAAATTTTCCTACAATGCCTTTGACAACCTCGATGTCTAGTTTAGAGAACTCTATAACGGCATCAAGTCTGTTTCTAAATTCGGGAGTAAAAAAGAGTTTTAACTCCTCATTTTTTGAGAGAGAACTGTCTTTGTTGAATCCCATGACATTTCTGGCTGTCGCACCGATATTTGATGTCATGATGAGAATAACATTTTGAAAATTTGCTTTGTAACCGTTGTTATCTGTAAGAGTTGCATTATCCATGATTTGAAGTAAAATATTTACCAAATCAGGGTGTGCTTTTTCTATCTCATCTAGCAATAAGACCGTATAAGGGTGTCGTTTTATCGCTTCTGTTAACAATCCGCCCTGCTCATACCCGACATAGCCCGGAGGTGCTCCGACTAGGCGGCTTATAGCATGCTTCTCCATATATTCGCTCATGTCAAATCTCTCGAAATTTATGCCGAGTGTTTGGCTAAGAGAGAGTGCAAGCTCAGTTTTACCAACGCCCGTAGGTCCTGAGAATAGAAATGAAGCAATAGGCTTATTCTGCGGAGTAAGACCGGCTTTGGAGATTTTTATGGCTTTTACTACCTCTGCAACTGCCTTGTCCTGTCCGATTACTTTTTTGCGTAAATTCTCCTCTAGATTAGCTAGAGAGAGTGTTTCGTTATTTGTTACTTTTGAGCTTGAAATTCCCACTATTTTTGAGATGGTATTTTCAATATCTGCCGCGCCTACTACTCTTTTTTTCTTGTTTTTAAGATGAAAAGATGCTGCGGTCTCATCAATGAGGTCAATTGCCTTGTCGGGTAAAAATTTATCGGTAATATATCTTTTGGAGAGGTCAATAGCAGTTTTGAGGGCTCTGTCCGTAAAGGTCACATTGTGATGCTCTTCATATTTGCTCTTTAACCCTTTTAATATTTTATATGTTGTTTTAGCTGATGGCTCATTGATGTCGACTTTGGAGAATCTTCTGCTAAGCGCTTTGTCTTTTTCAAACCCGTTTCTGTACTCTGCAAAAGTGGTAGCTCCCATGCATTTTAGTTCGCCGGATGCAAGGGCAGGTTTTAGCTGGTTTGCCGCATCCATCGTTCCGCTTGTAGCACCTGCACCTATGAGTGTATGAATCTCATCAATAAAAAGGATGGCATTTGGAATGGATTTAAGCTCATCCATAACGCCTTTTAAGCGTTTTTCAAAATCTCCTCTATATTTTGTGCCTGCAAGCATTGCGCCCAAATCGAGCGCATAAAGCTCTGTATTTTGTATGATGGCAGGAACTTTGACGGCGACTATGTTTAGTGCCAAACCCTCCGCAATAGCAGTTTTTCCGACACCCGGTTCTCCTACTAAAATAGGGTTGTTTTTCTTTCTGCGGCATAAAATTTGTGTGACTCTTTGTATCTCGTCATCTCTGCCGATAACAGGGTCAATTTTCCCCCCTTTTGCTTTTTGAAGCAGATTTATAGAGTATTTTTCAAGATAGGAGTCACCCTCTTTTAAGTTCTCTTTCTCATTTTTATGTGAAATAGTTTCTAAAATATCCAATCTTGAGATATGAGACTCTCTTAGGAGCGCATAGGCAAATGAGTTGACTTCGTCATAGATGGCAACAAGCAGGTCTCCTATGTCGGCACTCTGCTGACCTGAGCCTTGAATATGTTTTATCATCCTCTCAATCAGTATTGAGAGCGCAATACTCTCAAAGGGCTCCTCTTCTATGTTTTGCGGTAGAGTGTTTATGTTTGAGTCTATATAGTTTTTCATAAGCTCTCTCATCTTATCGACATCTCCGCCGCATGTAAATATTATTTTCGCACCCTCGGCAGAGTTTAATATCTCATAGAAGACGTGTTCAATGGTAATATATTCATGTCTAAGCTCTTTTGCATAAAGAATAGATTTTTGAAAAACCTCGTTTAACGTATAACTTATCACTACTCCTCCTCCATCTCAGCTCTGAGAGGAAACCCGCTCTCTCTGGCTCTTTTATGTACTTGCATTACCTTCGTCTGTGCGATTTCGTGAGTGTAAACTCCGCACACACCCCTGTCTTTTTTATGAACCTCAAGCATAATTGCTTCTGCCTCGTCAAAACTTTTGTGAAATACGCTCATAAGTACGTCTATAACAAAGTCCATAGAAGTATAGTCGTCATTTAAAATAAATACTTTATATTTTTTAGGATATTTCAGCGATATCTCGTCGATGGTCTCTAAACCTGTATTTGTTGCCATAATTTTCCTATAATAATTGCCTTTAATAGTTGAAAATTATAACAAAATAGAGATAACTATGACGAAACGAATTTTCGTAACCGCCACAAATACAAACATAGGTAAAACATACACGACAAAACTGCTTCTTAGAGAGTATGCTTCTCGTGGTCTTAAAGTAGGCGTCATTAAGCCGATAGAAACCGGTGTAGTTGGCGGGTATGCAGAGGACGCTGAGGAACTTTTAGAGACTCTAAAAGAGTTAAATACAAAGCTGTGGCACTTAGAAGCCGAAGATATTGTGCCAATCATGTATGAGATGCCCGCAGCTCCATATATTGCTTCAAACAATACGCCGCTTGATCTGAAAAAAATATTGAAAAAAATAGAGGAGCTGGAAGCTTTTTGTGATGTTATCATCATTGAAGGTGCTGGCGGACTTTATGTTCCCATTGATGAGAAGTATATGATGATTGATCTGATTTCGCTGCTTGATGCCAAAGCTCTTCTTGTGACTCACTGCTCTTTAGGCTGCATAAACGATACACTCCTTAGCAAAAAAGCTCTTGAAGATAAAAAAATAGAGCATGTAGTGGCATTTAACTGCAAAGAGGATGATGAGAGTTTTTCTAAAATATCCGAGCCTTACTTTTTAAAAACCGGTTTTAAAGTCTTAAAAGTCGGTCGTGATATTGATATTATATGTGATGTCTTGTATAATTTGTAAACTATTTAAAAAAAGAGCGTTATGAAACATTTAACTACGACTGCAGATTTTACGGTTAAAGAGATAGAGACAATTTTAAAAGATGCAGAGTCTTTTGCTCAAAAAATCAAAGATGGCAGCAAGCTTGAGAAGATTTTAGAAGATAAGATTATAGTCACACTCTTTTTTGAAAACTCAACAAGAACAAGAAGCTCTTTTGAGATAGCTGCAAAGAGGCTTGGGGCGGAAGTTGTGCATCTTGATGTCGCAAACAGCTCTACTAAAAAAGGTGAAACACTCGTAGATACGGCAATGAATTTGGATGCTATGAGTCCGCATGCGATTATTGTCAGGCACCAAAATTCCGGTGTCCCTAAAATCCTCTCAAACCACACCAACGCCTCGATTATAAATGCGGGAGACGGTGCTCATGCTCATCCAACCCAAGCACTTTTGGACCTCTTTACGCTTAAGAAGCATTTTGGAGATGTAAGAGGAAAAAAGATAGCGATTGTGGGCGATATAAAAAACTCAAGAGTTGCAAACTCCAATATTGAGATACTTGGCAGATTCGGTATGGAGGTTATTTTGGTCGCTCCTCCGCAGTTTTTGCCAAAAACAGAATTAAGAAGCACCCATTTTTTAAAAGATATCATTGATGAAATGGACGCTATTATGAGCTTGAGAACACAGACCGAGAGACACTCGTCACAGACCTACGCATCTTTAAAAGATTATGCAAGCGATTTCTGCATAACGACAGAGCTTTTGGGAGATAGGGACATAGTTCTGCTTCACCCGGGACCTGCGCATAGAAATATAGATATATGCGACGCACTTTTGGCTGATGAGAGATGTAAGGTTTTAGAACAGGTTTCAAACGGCGTGGCAATCAGAATGGCAGTGCTTAAAAAACTCATTTATGACGTTTGATGATTTAAACTCTCTGGGAGAAAAAAGGGAGCCGTTTCTGTTTATATCCGACTTTGGGGCAAAAAATCTAAAAGTCATCCCTCTTGGCGACCTTGACTCGCATGACGTTGAGTACTCCACTACAAAAAACTACTCCCCAAAACCTCACGCGGACTTTTTTGATAAGCAGACCATTCCATTTAGCGACTATAAAAAAAAATTTGACTCGGTAATAGAGAGGATAAAAGCGGGTGATACTTATCTTTTAAATCTCACACAGCCTACAAATGTTAAGAGCGAGATGAGTCTAAAAGAGATGTTTCAATATGCAAATGCACGCTACAAACTTAGATACAGAGATGAGTTTGTCTGTTTCTCTCCTGAGCAGTTTGTTTCAATAAAAGGGACAAAGATAGCCACTTTCCCTATGAAGGGGACAATCGATGCCTCAATACCAAATGCCAAAGAACTTATTTTAAACAGTCCAAAAGAGATGGCTGAGCATGTAATGGTCGTAGATCTACTAAGAAATGACCTCTCTATCATGGCAAAAGATGTCAAGGTTGAGGAGTTTAGATACATAACAAAAATAGAGGCGGGAGATAAAGAGCTTCTACATGTAAGCTCACATATAAGCGGAGATGTAGGGAGCGACTGGCATGCAAAAATCGGGGATATTTTAAAAACGCTCTTGCCTGCAGGAAGTATAAGCGGAGCACCAAAAAAGAGCACGCTAGATATTATTGACGAGGTTGAAGGGTATGAGAGAGGCTATTTTAGCGGAGTTTTCGGTGTGTATGACGGCAAAACATTTGATAGTGCGGTTATGATAAGATTTGTCGAGAAAACAGAAGATGGCTATATATATAAAAGCGGCGGAGGCATAACTCTGGAGAGCGATGCAAAAAGTGAGTATGAAGAGCTTTTAAATAAAGTTTATCTGCCATAAAAGAGGGGTAAATCAATGCTTAAACTAGATGGTTTTTTTACAAGCGGATGGGATTTCAGCGAGGAAGAGCAGGAGTTAAAAAACAGATACCAGATGGTAAACATCGGTATCTTGCTCTCTGGAGGCGGGCTGATATACGGCATAATTGGAAATTATGTAAGAGATATTTCCGGCTTTATTCCTATAGAGATTGCTCTTTTGCTTATGAATTTTATAATGTTTTTTGCTCTTAGGAAGTATCGTAACTTTTTTGAGTTTTTTGCAACTTCCATGACGCTGCAATATACGTTTTTATTTCTGTTTCTTATTTATGTCGGCGAACCAAATGAACTTAAACATCTCTGGATATTTACCTACCCCATTATACTTCTGTATTTTCAAAAGAGTATACATGCGGTATATTGGCTTGTTTTTGTTCTGTTTATGCTTGTTATAGCGCCCCTGCAAAATTTTGTAGAGATAAAGTACACCATGTATCAGGTTACCTATATCTCTTTTGTTTTGGTCATAATCAGTATTATTATCTACTTTTATCAGAGGAAGATAGATGAAGCAAGATTTACCATCATAGAGCAGCAAAATATGTTGAGAAGCTTTAATTCTGAGCTTGAAAAGCAGGTAAAAGATAAAACAACAGAACTTACTAGATTAAATGAGTTGCTTGAACTTAAAGTTGAGCAGAAGCTCGAAGAGTTAAGAAGCAAAGATCAGATTTTAGAGGCTCAGTCAAAGCAGGCCGTTATGGGCGAGATGATAAGCATGATTGCACACCAATGGAGACAGCCACTCTCTACAATTACACTCCAAATCGCAAATCTGCAGTTTAAACAGCTCCTTGAGCACAATAGAAGCGACAAAGATATCGATGATGCACTAAGCAATATTAGCGATACTATCATATACCTATCCGATACGATTGATGATTTCCAAACCTATTTTCATCCTGATAAAGAGATGCATACTATAGAGATTCACGATCTGCTTCAAAGGGCTCTAAACTTTGCGATGTCAAGAGTAAGCGATAGGGGAATAAAAATATCTATGAGCAAAAGCGAAGACATAGAGGTTAAAACCTATATAAACGAGCTTGTTCAAGTTGTGCTCAATATTTTAAACAATGCTATAGATGCGCATAATGAAGTTAAGAAAAGAGAATCCTTTATCAAGATAAGTGCAAAAAAAGTAGGAGAGAGGGTTTTTATATACATAGAGGATAATGCAGGCGGGATAGATAGCGAAAATCTACCGCACCTCTTTGAACCCTACTTTAGTACTAAAGGCAAGAACGGAACCGGACTGGGTCTTTACATGAGCCAGATGATTATACAGAAGCAGTTCGGCGGTGAAATAGATGTAGAGACATCCAAAGAGGGGTCGCTTTTTATAGTTGAAATTCCTAAAAATATTGCCTAAATGAAGAAAAAGAGCATTTTAAAGATTGTTTAAAATAAATTGAGAATTTTTGAGATATAATTTACCAAAACAACTTAAGGTTTGTAGATGTATTTAAAAGATTTGAAGTTCTCTTTGTGGGCCGATTTTATTGAGAGGGATTACCTAGATAGAGAGTTTAAAGAGCTTGTTGATAGTGGTATTGTGAACGGTGCAACTTCTAATCCTGCAATCTTTAAAAGTGCAATACTTACTTCAAGTGCCTATAAAGAGCAGCTCTCTACACTCGGTTTGTTATCGCCAAAAGAGAAGTATGAAGCTCTTGCGATTTACGATATACAAAAAGCAGCAGACATACTGCAGCCTTTGTACCAGAAAAATGATGACGGTTATGTGAGTATAGAGGTAGATCCATATCTTTGCGACGATGCCGATGCAACGATAGAAGAGGGAAAAAGATTATACTCTGAGATAAATCGCAAAAACGTAATGATCAAAGTTCCTGCAACCGGGGCCGGCTATATAGCTATGAGAGAACTCGTAGGAAGCGGAATACCGGTAAATGCAACCCTGATATTTAAAAAAGAGCAGGCTATCTCATGCGCAGAGGCATTTAGAGAGGGACTGGCGAAACATGGAGCAAAGGTTGACACCGTTATAAGCGTGTTTGTAAGCAGGATTGACAGAGCGCTTGATGAAGAGTTGGCAAAAGGCGGTGTGGAGATTGCACTTAGCGGAATCTACAACAGTGCCGATATCTACTCTGAAGTTGAATCAATGGAAGTGGAAGGCTGTAGAACCCTCTTTGCAAGCACCGGAGTAAAGGATGACTCGCTGCCTCCTCACTACTACGTAGAGAGACTTTTGGCATACAACAGCATCAATACGGCTCCAGTAGATACGATAAAAGCGTTTCATCAAAATGGAGTTAAGCAGAGCGCTTTACCAATTGCAACCCATACCATAAAGGAACATTTTGAAAAAGTCGAAGGTTTAGGCATAGATTTTGATTCTGTATTAGACAAGCAGATATCTGATGGATTAAAATCTTTTAAAGAGGCATTTAAAGATATATTGGAGTCATTATGAGTGAAAATAGAAATGAAGTAGATGTGAGTCAATTAACGTTTGATCAGATAAAAAAGATTAGGGCGTACCTTAAAAAACTGATAGAAAACGGCGGAAGTGACTTGCATGTTAAGTCAAACGGTGTTATTAGAGCGAGAATCAATGGAACAATAATCCCATTTTCAGGAAGCATTTTTTCATATGACGATGCTATGATCCTCGCAAAAGAGATACTGAGAGGCAGATATGCGGAGTTGGTTGAGAATAAAGAGGTCGACTTGGTTTATCAGTTTGATGAGCGCAACCGTTTTCGTGTAAATATCTTTTTTCAAACAGACGGTCCCTCTTTTGTATTTCGTGTAATCCCCATGACTATTCCGACTATTGATGAGATGAATTATCCTGAAATGGTTAGAACTTTTACTAAAGAGACGCGCGGGCTCGTTTTGGTTACGGGAACAACGGGTAGCGGTAAATCAACGACGTTAGCGGCTATGATACATGAGATTAATACAACGCAAAAAAAGCATATTATAACTATTGAAGACCCTATTGAGTTTGTCCATAAAGATAGAGGATGCATCATCAATCAGCGCTCAGTTGGTCAAGATACGCTCTCTTTTGACAGAGCTCTAAGGGCTGCTCTGCGTGAGGATCCGGATATTATACTTGTGGGAGAGATGAGAGATCGTGAGACTATTGAGCTCGCACTTCATGCTGCCGATACAGGACACTTAGTATTTTCAACGCTTCACACCCTGGATGCAAAAGAGACTATTAACCGTATTATTGCAATTTTTCCAAATGATGAGCAAAACCGTGTTCGTCTCTCTCTTGCGGGAGTGCTAAAGGGCGTAATCTCCCAAAGACTTATTCCTACAAAAGATGATAAACGTATTGCAGCGATGGAGATACTTGTAAAAACTCCAACTATTGAGAAGCTGATTTTGGAAAACAGAGATTATGAGATCAAAGAAGCGATAGAAAAAGGGCGCGAACATTACAAGTCTCAAAGTTTTGATCAACATATCCTTGATATTTACAATGCGGGAATCATTACAAAAGAAAGAGCAAAAGATTATGCGACAAGCGCAGCTGACCTTGAGCTAAAAATGAGTGGGCTAAACAGCGGCAAAGCTGCAGATGTGCATAATAAGCCGGAGAAAAATGGCAATGCCGGAGGTGATGAAGATATTTTTGATTTAAAATAACTTTTAACTGCACTTAAAGCTTAAAAATGTATAATTCCAAACATTTTTTATTAAGGATTTAGTATGTTAGAAGGCATTATTAGAGAGAGTATTGGCAAAAAAGGCACGAAAGCGCTTCGCCGCGATGGTTATCTAATTGCAAACATTTACGGAAAAGGGCTTGAAAATCTTCATGCCGCATTCAAAGAGAATGAATATATCCGTACTGTTCGTAATAAAGATTCTTTATCATTTCCGGTTTCTATAGCTGGAAAAACAATGAACGTTGTTGTTCAATCATATGAAGCACATCCTGTAACAGCGAAACTTTTACATGTAGACTTGATGGTAGCGCAACCGGGTGTTTTAACACACTACCATGTACCGGTTGTTCCACAAGGTGATGCGATAGGACTTAAAAATAAAGGTCTTATGCACATCTCAAAGCCTCGTTTAAGGGTAAAAGCTACAATAGAGAACGTTCCGAGCTGCATTAAAATTGATGTTGCAAATATGGACGTAGGCGATGCAAAAATGCTTCGTGACATTGAGAAGATTCCAAATGTAACATTTACAGATGCTGATCGTGTATCTGTACTAAGTGTAATTAAAGCTAAGTAGTCATGCTAATAGTCGGTCTAGGCAATCCTGGTCCGAAGTATGAAAAGACTCGTCATAACATAGGATTTATGGTTATTGA
Source organism: Sulfurimonas sp. (assembly GCF_014859695.1). Classification (GTDB taxonomy): domain Bacteria; phylum Campylobacterota; class Campylobacteria; order Campylobacterales; family Sulfurimonadaceae; genus Sulfurimonas. Next base: position 10,181 of record NZ_JACUTS010000029.1, read on the forward strand.
CGAGCTTGTTAAAAGGTTTAATGCTCAAAAACTCTCATCGTCCTCTTTTAACGGCGAACTGTTCAAGTTTTCAAATCATTATTTATTAAAACCGTTAACTTTTATGAATCTATCAGGCATCTCAATTGCGGCTGTTAAGAAATTTTATAAAATTGATGAGGTAGTTGTAATACATGATGATTTAGATTTGCCATTTGGGACGCTTCGTTTTAAAAGAGGCGGCGGTCACGGCGGACATAACGGGCTTAAATCCATAGATGAAAATATCTCAAGTGATTATATTAGAGTCCGAATGGGTATAGGAAAACCTGAGCATAAAGGCGAAGTGGTCTCTTATGTCTTAAGTGATTTCAATAAAGAGGAGCAGGAGTATCTGAGTGAGTGGGTCTCTCTTGCATGCCAAGGAGTTGAGTCTTTGCTTGAGCATTCACTCGAAGATGTAAGTGCTAAACATACAATTAAAAAATTTCAGCTAAAATAGCACCAAACTATTAACTGGATTTGCATACAATGGCGGCATTTAAATATATTTCTCTTCATTACATAAAATATTTTCTTATTATCTTAAGTGCGCTTGTGATGTTTTTAGTCGGATTTGACTATATGGGAAGTGCTGAAAAGCTCGATATATCCGCAAACCTTCTTCTTATCTATTTTGTCTATAAAATATTTTTTGCCATTGATATGCTTCTGCCGCTTTCGCTTATTTTTGCAATGATTAGCACAAAAATATTTCTTATCCGCTCAAACGCTTTAGTCTCTTTTTACTCTTTGGGATACTCGAGGGTAGATATTCTTAGACCCTTTGTTGTGGTTTCTACCGTTGCGATTCTTATTTTTATCTCCCTGCATTCGGTATCAAACTTTGCAAGAGCAGATGAAATGGCGAAAAATATTCGTAAAAATGCTCAATATTTAAGCCCTACAAGGGATCTCTTTTTTACATATAAAGATAAGTTTGTCTATTTTTCAAAGATGTTGCCGCTGCAGGAGAGTGCCGAAGATATAAGAGTGTTTAGTTTTAGCAACAACTCTCTAAAAGAGGTTTTGGTCGCTAAAAAAGCGCGCTACTTAAATGATGCATGGCATATAAATGCGGCGGATATTATTACCAAACCTGATAAAATCCATTTTGATTCGTTAGGGATAAGGGTTACAAAAGAGCAAAATCTAAGAATTCTTCAAGACTTTCGCCCAAAGATGTTAGACCAAGTTTATGAGGGTAAGGTGAACTTCACCATAAAAGATGCAATTGATGCGTATATGCTTTTGAGTGATCAAAAAATAAATACCGATGTTGTCAAGAGTTCACTCTATAAAATTTTTATATATCCGTTTTTTGTACCGAGCCTTGTTGTTATTATCTTCTTTTTTGTACCCATAAGTGTGAGATTTTTAAATGTTTCGCTCTTTAGTTTTGCTGCAATAATATCATCACTCATCATATGGGCGGTTCTGTTTGCACTTATTGAGCTCTCAAGTCATAAAACGCTCTCAAGTGAAGCGGGCATTATACTTCCTGTGGTTATTCTCTTTTTGATAGCTCTAAGGCAGTGGAGAAGATATCGCCTAGCAACATAACAAAAATATAAGTACTTTTTGGATAAAATGCCCTAAAAAATATTCGGGACTTTTATGATCAATTTTAGAGAACTTGCATCCAAATACAAAACACCGCTTTATATATATGATTTAGACTATATGACGAAGCAGTATGAAGAGCTTAAAGAGGCTTTTAAAGGCAGAAAATCCCTTCTGGCGTATGCCATAAAATCAAACTCCAACCTTAGCGTCATTAACCATTTTGCAGGACTGGGAAGCGGTGCTGATTGTGTCTCTATAGGCGAGGTTCGCCGTGCATTTTTGGCAGGCATCCCAAGTTATAAGATTATTTTCTCAGGTGTTGGCAAGAGTGATGAGGAGATACGTGAAGCGATAGAAAAAGATATACTCTACATAAATGTAGAGAGCGAAGCGGAGCTTGGACGTGTTGAGCTTATTGCAAAAGAGCTTGGTTCTGTATGCAGAATCAGCGTACGCGTTAACCCAAATATAGACCCCTTGACACACCCATATATCTCTACAGGGCTTCATGATAACAAGTTTGGAGTTGACATTGACACTGCAAAGAGAATGTATATTTGCGCAAACAACTCGGAGCATTTAGATCCGGTCGGAATTCATTTCCATATAGGCTCTCAGCTTACGGAACTGAAGCCAATATATGAGTCTGCAGAGATTGTAGCAGATATGGTCCGCTCACTTCAAAATATAAAGATAGAGTTGAAATTTTTTGATATAGGCGGAGGATTGGGCGTTACATACAAAGATGAGGCGACTATAAAACCTTATGATTACGCACAGGCAATATTGGGAACTCTGAGGGGACTTGATTTGACTGTCATTTGCGAACCGGGAAGATTTTTAACTGCAAATGCCGGGTATTTTTTAACAAAAGTGCTTTATGAGAAGAAAAACGGAGCAAAAAGATTTGTCGTAATTGACGGCGGCATGAACGATCTTCTTCGTCCAAGCCTTTATAAAGCGTATCATAAAATAGAGGCGATTACAGAGAGTAAAAGCTCCCTTAGCGAGGCAGATGTAGTCGGTCCTGTTTGTGAGAGCGGCGACTTTTTTGCAAAAGATTGTTTACTGCCGATTTTAGAGCATAATGATTTACTTGTTGTGCATAGCGCAGGAGCTTACGGTTTTGGGATGGGAAGTAACTATAATACAAGAGGCAGAAGTGCCGAAGTTGCTATAAAAGGCGGCGCGGCAAAACTTATTCGCAGACGTGAAGAGTTTGAAGATCTTGTAGCATTAGAGAAAGATTTTATATAATTTGTACAGATAATGAGCAAAGCCCATTATCTTACGCTAACGCTGAGTTTTCTTCAGCAGAAGGCTCACGCACAGAAACCGTGCTCAAAAAATATTAAGGAAGGTGTTTTGTATTTTATAGATGTTCAAGGTACTTTAATCAGCGACGAAGATAAATCTCCCATTCGCGGAAGCATTGAGTTTATCGACATGTTAAATAAGAAGAAAATCCCATACATGATTATTACGAACAACACAAAAAAAGCATCTTTGGACTTTTACAACTTTCTTCTCTCAAGAGGTTTTAATTTTGATTTTTATCGCTATCTTGACCCTCTTATGCTCCTTGAGTCACGAGTGCAAAAAGATTCGGTAGCCGCGTACGGTGCAGCAGAGTTTTTGGAAGTTTTAAAAAAAATGGGCTACATGTTAAATTATGAAAATCCCAAGACTGTTTTAATCGCCATTAAAGATGATTTTTCTGCCGATGAGTATGCGCAGATGATAGACTTTATACTAAGCGGAGCCTCTTTGGTGGGGATGCATGAGACATCAATATATGCTAAAAACAACAGAAGATACCCAGGTGTGGGGGCGATTTTAAAGATGCTTCAATTTGCAACCTCGTGTAGTTATGATGTTGTAGGAAAACCAAGTATATCTTTTTACACTGAGGCATTAGCGGCAATACAAAAGCAGCAAAAAGATGCAAAGTTTAGCGACATAGTTATAATAAGCGATGATGTAAAAGGCGATTTGGGCGGAGCAAAAGAGCTTGGAATGAAAACAGTGTTTGTTACAAGCGGAAAGTATAAGAGCGCGGAGGAGATAGTTCCTTTTTTAAAAGAGGAGCTAAGACCGGACGCAGTTTATGCTGATATGCAAGAAATTTTGGAGACGCTATGAAAACTTTAGATGAGTGTAGAAGTGCTATAGATGCCATTGATGATGAGATATTAAGACTGCTCAATGAGAGAATGGAGGTTGTCATACATGTCGGCGAGATTAAAAAGAACAGTGACGGGGCCATCTATAGACCTGAGAGAGAAAAAGCGATTGTTCAAAGATTGACACAAAAAAGCATAGAGCAAAAGGGCGCCTTAAATGCGGCGGCAATCGAGGCTGTATTTTTGGAGATTTTTGCAGTTGCAAGAAACCTTGAACTTCCTGAGCGCATTGCATATCTCGGTCCAGAGGGGAGCTTTACGCATCAAGCAGCTGAGAGCCGTTTTGGTGCTATGAGCGACTATCTCTCTCTTGGCTCAATCCACTCTGTTTTTAAGACACTTGAGGCAAAAAGAGCAAAATTCGGCGTTGTTCCGATTGAGAATTCAAGAGATGGTGTTGTCGGAGAGACGCTCGATTTGCTTGCTAAAAGCCCGGTTAAGATTGTTGCTGAACTCTATATGCCTATTCATATGTCATTTGCGACAAAAGCAAAAAAACTGAGCCAAATTACAAAAATATACTCAAAAGATAAAGGGTTTGGGCAGTGTAGGGAGTTTTTACAGGAGCACAATTTAGTTAACGTTGAGCAGATTCCTGTCGAATCGACGGCAAAGGCCGCTATAATGGCAGCCGAGAATCCAAATGCCGCTGCTATCTGCAGCCATATAGCAGCAAAGCTCTACGGCGTCCCGACGATGTTTGATCATGTCGAAGATGATATAGGTTCTCAAACACGCTTTGTCATATTGAGTGATTTTAAAAATGAAAAGAGCGAGGATGATAAGACATCCATTTTAGTAAGACTTAAAGATTCGATAAAAGCGGGTTCATTGGTTCACTTTCTCCAAGATTTTGATGAGAAAAAGATAAATTTTTCAAAAATAGAGTCTCGTCCTCTGAAAGAGAAAGGCGGATTTAAGTATCTCTTTTTTATGGATTTTTATGGACACATAGATGATGAAAATATTCAAGAAGTACTGCAAAAACATAAAGATGAGGTAACTTGGTTGGGAAGTTATGTAAAAGGTGAAGAGATTGAAATTTAATAAAAATTTAGAAAATATTAAAACATATGAAGCTGGAAAGCCCATAGAGCTGGTTGTAAGAGAGTTTGGCATAGAGCCTAAGGAGATTGTAAAGCTTGCATCAAATGAGAATCCATTAGGGTGTTCGCTTAAAGTCATTGAAGCAGTGGCGGCTATTTTGCCAAAGATGTCACTTTATCCTGATGATTCTATGATAAAGCTCAAAAATGCTCTGAGCGCGAGATATGGGGTGCAAAACCCCAACGTGATTATTGGTTCGGGAAGTGATCAGGTTATAGAGTTTCTCATTCATGCAAAGGCGCATGAGGGCTCAAAAATATTGATGAACTATATCACTTTTGCCATGTACGAGATATATGCTAAGCATGTAGGTGCAGAGGTTATAAGAACAGCTTCTCAAGAGCATGATTTAGATGAGTTTTATGAGCTTTATAAAAAAGAGAAGCCTGAGATAATCTTCATCTGTACGCCAAATAATCCTACGGGAGACGCACTAGATGCAGATAAGATATATGATTTTTTAAGTAAGATAGATAAGAATACTCTTGTCGTGATAGACGGTGCATATATGGAGTATGCAATCTATAAAGACAGCAAAAAAGAGATAGTACCAAAAGAGCTCATAGAGCAGTTTGACAATGTCATCTATCTGGGCACATTTTCAAAAGCGTACGGACTTGGCGGCATGAGAGTCGGCTACGGTTTGGCGGACAGTAAAATAATAGAAGAGCTCTATAAGTTAAGACCGCCTTTTAATATCACGACTCTCTCTTTGGAGGCAGCTAGTGAAGCGCTAAATGATGAGGAGTTTGTGGAGAAAAGTATAACTCTAAATTTTGAGCAGATGAAACGCTATGAAGAGTTTGCAAAAGAGCAAAAAATAGATATAATAAACAGTTATACTAATTTTGTAACGCTTTGTCTTAACTCTGAACAGGACTCTACAAAGATATCAAATCAGCTCTTGCAAAAGGGGATGATCGTTAGAAATTTAAGCAGTTATAATATGAATGCGATCAGAGTTACAGTAGGCACGCATAAGCAAAACAGCCGTTTCTTTGAGCTAGTAACACAATTTTTGTAGCTTTTAGGTATGCTAACCAATGGCATACTCCATGTTAAGGGGGTTGTAGGGACTTTAGTCCCTACCAGTAAAACGGACGCGTTCGCTTTGGTGTGTAACATTAGATAATAAATGGGAAATTGATGGATTTTAAGGTACTTTTTTCACAACTAGTCATTTTGTATGACAAGCTGACCAAGCAGCAAAAAATAATTATAGGTTTTGCGGTTGTAGGTATTGTTGCATTTTTAGTTTTTATGGTTGTTTATACGGCTAAAAAAGATGCAATAAGTCAATACGAAGTCCTTTTTGATTCACTAACCTCTGAAGATGCAGCCAAAGTTGTAGAGCAGCTCGAAAAAGATAATGTTCCATACGAGCTCTTAGATAAAAATGTTATAAAAGTTCCTAAAAATATGGTCTATAAAGAGCGTATAGCTATTGCATCGCTTGGGATTCCTAAAAATAGCGGAGTAGGATTTGAACTTTTTGACAAGCAGGAGTTTGGTTCAACTAGTTTTGACCAAAACGTCAAGTATCTCCGTGCGTTAGAGGGAGAGCTCTCCCGTACCATTAATGCCTTGGCTCCAATAGAAAACGCAAGCGTCAGTCTAGCACTTCCCAAAGAGACTCTTTTTGTTGAGAAAAAAGCGGATCCTACGGCTTCGGTTATGCTTCAGCTTGTTGAGGGAAAAAGACTCTCTACAAAACAGATTAGGGGTATAAAAAACCTTGTCTCCTCTGCGGTTGCAAATCTTACCTCTGCAAATGTGATGCTTATAGACAGCGACGGAGAGACACTTGGAGATGAAGATGAGATGGCTCAAATGGGCGAACTCTCGTCGGTGCAGCAAAACTATAAGACAAAAGAAGAGAAGAAGAAGCAAAATAAAATTATAGAGGTTATCTCTCCGTTTGTGGGCGGTAACGACAAGGTTGTTGCTCAAGTAACAATAGAGTTTGACTTCTCTATAAAAAGCTCGACATCTGAGATATATGATCCTGAAAATGTTGTCAGAAGCGAGCAGGTAAGCGAAGAAAAAAGAGAGGGCTCAACTCCTGCCGAAGTTGGAGGAGTACCGGGAACTGTTAGCAATATTGGACCGGTAGAGGGACTCTCAAGTAACCAAACAACAGAGACGTATGAGAAAAATACGGGTACTACGAATTATGAGGTCGGAAAAACAATCTCGACAATAAAGAGTGAATTTGCACGTATAAAAAGAGTTACCGCCGCTGTTGTGGTTGATGGAAAATACAAGAACAAGCCAAACGCCGATGGAAATCCTACAAACGAGATGGAGTATGAGCCTTTGTCTGAGACTGATCTAGAGGCACTCTCTGCTTTGGTTAGCAGATCTATAGGAATAGATGAGGAGAGAGGGGACCGGATAAGTGTTCAAAATCTGCAGTTTAAACTCCCTCAAATCGATAGAACGCAAGAGAGAGTAAATCAGGCGGTAACATTCTCTCAAACATATTTGGCTCCATTCTCCGAGCTCTTTAAGTATCTATTTGTTCTTCTTCTGCTCTTTATTCTTTACAAGAAGGTTATCTCACCATTTGCCCAGAGGATGCTCGAGATTTCAAAAGAAGAGGAAGATATTGGAAAGCCGCTTCTAGATATTGAAAATGATTCTGATGAAGATCTGGTCGAGAAAGTTCAGTCAATGCGCCGTAAAGTTGAAGAGCAGCTTGGTTTTGGAGAGGGATTTAACGAAGATGAGCTCAAATATGATGTTCTTCTTGAAAAAATTCGCGGCATGATTGAAGAGTCACCAGAAGCCGTAGCGCTTGTTCTTCAGGCTTTAATGACGGAAGAAGCGGATATAACATTTAAATAGAGGTAAGAAGTAGATGAATCTAAGTCCGACACAGCAAGCGAAATTTGATGAGATGAGTATATCAGAAAAGGTTGCCATACTTCTTATGCAGATAGGCGAAGATGCCACCGCTGCCATCTTTTCAAATATGAGTGTTGATGCGATAACCGAAGTTTCAAAGCATATCGCCACAAACAAAAGCGTGGAGAAATCTGTTGCGACTGCAGTATTAGAAGAGTTTTACGCAATTTTTCAATCGGGTCAGTTTATTACATCAGGCGGTCTTGAGTACGCAAGAGAGCTGCTTTATAGAACACTTGGTCCAGAAGAGGCTAAGAAGGTTTTGGAAAAACTCTCTAAGAGCATGCAGGAGACTCAGAATTTTGCATATCTCTCAAAAATCAAGCCTCAACAGCTCTCGGATTTTATCATAAACGAGCATCCGCAGACAATAGCGCTTATTTTAGCTCATATGGATGCAACGGAAGCTGCCGATACACTGCAGTATTTTCCTGATGACCTCAGAAGCGAAGTCTCCATGAGGATGGCTAAACTCGGTGATATCTCTCCATCGGTTATAAAAAGAGTCTCAGCAGTGCTTGAGTCTAAACTTGAATCTCTTGCTTCGTACAAAGTTGAAGTCGGCGGTCCTCGTGCTGTTGCAGACATCTTTAACCGCCTTGGGGCAAAAGCTTCAAGGGAGACTTTGGCTAAGATTGAAGAGAGAGATGAAGAGATGTCAAATCTTATCAAAGAGATGATGTTTACTTTTGAAGATATAGAGACGCTTGATAAAAATGCAATCGTAGAGATTCTAAAAAGTATAGATAAGCCTGACTTGATGCTCGGTCTCAAAAGCGCTCCTGAAGAGCTCAAGCAGAAATTCTTTAGCGCTATGAGTGAGAGAGCAAGAGAAGCATTTGAAGAAGAGATGCAGTTTATGGGTGCTGTTAAGATGAAAGATGTCGAGAGCGCTCAAAGAAGAATTGTCGAGGTAGTAAACGGTCTGGCTGAGGGCGGAGTGATTCAGTTAGGAAGCTCAACCGAAGAGATGGTGGAATAGTTTGTCGAATATAATTACCAACAGAAGAATAGGCAACCACAATGTAGATAAGTACAACTTTAAGGTTTTGCCTTTTGGTGCGGAAGATGTGCAGGATGAAGTTTTTGAGTCTTCGCTTGTAAGAAAAAAACCTATTGTTGAGGCACCGCAACCGATTTCAGAAAAAGAGATTGATGCAACTTCAATGAGTTCAAACTCAAAAGACTCTCTAATAGAGTCCCTGCTTAAAAAAACAGATGAGATGTCGTCTAACTTTATTAAACTTCAGATGAAGCTCGAGAATATGAGTGAAGAACATAAGGCAGAGCTTACAAAAGCTAAAGAGGAGTCTTATGCTCAGGGTATTGAAGCCGGCAAAGAGCTTCATGCAAAAGAGGATGAAAAGAGTATGGTAGATGCTTTATCTATGTACTCCGCGTCTGTTGCAAAGCTTGAAAACAGTGCAAAGCAATTTGAGAGTGCGCTCGAGGGAATCAAGAGCGAGTTAATAAGTGCAGCTTTTGATATTGCAAAAGAGGTTATAAAAATAGAGATTCAAGAGAACTCGAAAAAAGTAGCTTTTACTTTGGCAAAAGAGCTTATAAAAGAGTTGCAGAGCGCATCAAAAGTGGTATTGAGAGTTAACGCTAAAGATCATGGAGCAATTTCACAAGCAGTCGGTTCATTAGCGCATGTCGAAGTTGTCTCAGATAGTGCAGTAAGCCTTGGCGGAGTTATAGCAACAAGTGATGCCGGCAATATAGATGCACAGATATCAAAAAGATTTGAACGCGTAAAAAAAGCGGCATTAAGTGAGTAGAATTTATTTATGAATATAAAAAAAAGCAGTATTAAAGAACTAGAGACTCTTTGTAAAGAGATAAGAGAAGAGATTTTAAGAGTAGTGAGTAAAAATGGAGGGCATCTAAGCTCTACTTTGGGTGCTACCGAGCTTATTGTAGCAATGCATGAAGTTTTTGACTCCAAAAAAGATCCATTTATATTCGACGTATCACATCAATCTTACGCACATAAACTCTTAACAGGAAGATGGAAAGAGTTTGATACACTAAGACAGTTCGGCGGATTGTGCGGATATACAAAACCGAGTGAGAGCGAACATGACTACTTTGTAGCAGGACACAGCTCAACATCTATATCTTTGGGCGTAGGTGCTGCTAAAGCCATTGCGCTAAAAGGCGAGCAGGATTCAAGAGTTCCCGTTGTTATGATTGGCGATGGCGCTATGACAGCAGGCATGGTTTATGAAGCGCTAAATGAACTGGGTGAGCGAAAATATCCGATGGTCATTATTCTTAACGATAACGAGATGAGCATATCTAAACCAATCGGTGCGATTAGTCGAATACTTAGCTCCGCGATGGCTTCACCGTTTTACCAAAATTTTAAAAAACATACTGAAAATTTTGTAGATAATTTCGGCGATGGTGCCAGATATATTGCTAAAAGGATGGAAGAGTCTCTAAAGCTCATAACTCCAGGTATACTCTTTGAAGAGATGGGTGTTGACTACATAGGACCGGTTGATGGGCACAATCTAACATCACTTATAGAGATACTTCAAAAAGCCAAAGAGCTTAAAAAACCCGTTATCGTTCATGTTCAAACCATTAAAGGCAAAGGGTATGAGATAGCCGAAGGGCATGAAGAGAAGTGGCACGGAGTAGGACCTTTTGATATAAGCAGTGGAAATGCGGCTAAAAAAAGTACGCTAAAAAGCGCTACTCAAATATATGCGGAGGCGCTTTTACACCTTGCAAAACAGAACGGAAAGATAGTTGGAGCAACCGCCGCTATGCCGAGTGGAACCGGCTTAAACGAGTTGATGGAAGTTTATCCAGATAGATTTTGGGACGTGGCAATTGCAGAACAGCATGCCGTTACGTCAATGGCAGCTTTGGCAAAAGAGGGGTTTAAGCCCTTTTGTACCATATACTCGACATTTCTTCAGCGCGGATATGACCAGATTATACACGATACATGCCTTATGAATCTTCCGGTTGTTTTTGCACTAGACCGTGCGGGAATAGTCGGAGAGGACGGTGAGACGCATCAGGGTGCCTTTGATATCAGTTTTTTAAGGGCGATACCAAACATGACGCTTTTTGCTCCGCGTGATGAGAAGAGTTTTCATCAGGCAATGGCGTTTGCATCCGAGTATCCATATCCGTGTTCGCTCAGATATCCAAGAGGTTCGTTTACTCAAACTACTTTGCCGGAATCTTTGCCTTTTGAGTTGGCAAAGTCCCAGCTTCTGCGCTCAAACAACAGCGATATTTTGTTTATAGGATACGGAAACGGCGTAGGACGTGCTTATGAGAGCGCTTCATTTTTGGATTTTGAAGTAAACATTTTGGATTTGCGATTTGTAAAACCTCTCGATGAGGAGATGCTTCGTGAGATGGCTAAAAAACATAAAAAATGGTTTGTATTTAGTGATAGTGCAAAGATGGGCGGAGTCGGCAGTGCTATTTTAGAGTTTTTGTCCCGTGAAAAAATTCTACATGTGGAGGTCGTAAGTTTTGAGTATGAAGACAGGTTTATTACCCACGGAAATACGAAACAGGTAGAGGAGTCTTTGGGGCTTCTGCCTGCACAGCTTGCAAAAAAAGTTACCCTTTTAGCTGGATAACTCCCGCAAATCTTCCCGTTTTTGCCTCGGCTCTGTATGAGAAGTATCTCTGCGTATTGCAACATGAACACTCATTGCTAAACTCGATATTTTCTTTTTTTATGCCGCAAGAGAGGAGTTGTTTTTGCAAAATCTTACCGACATCAAGGTAAAATCTACCCTCTCTTTTTTGCATAGCATACTCTAAGCCTTTCTCTTTTGTCTCCTCGTAAATCTCGCCCCCAACCTCATAACAGCAGACCCCTATGCTAGCACCAACGCTTACATATATATCTTTTGCATCTGAGCCAAATTCCGTTTGCATCTTTTCTATCACATTTTTTACTATATTTTGAAATGCACCCGCTCTTCCCGCATGAGCGGCTGCAATAACCCTTTTCTTATCATCATAAAACAGAATCGGTGAGCAGTCCGCAACCATTACCATAAGTGGAGTATTTAGTTTGTTTGTCACAAGAGCATCGCATGTAGGTGGAGTTTTAAAATCCTCATTTGTAACTACATGCACGATGTCTGAGTGAATCTGTCTCATATGCACGAGCGATTTTTTTTCGTATCCTAACTCCGTAGCTAAGAGTTCATGATTTTTTTGCACGTTTATCTCGCCATCTCCGACATGAAATGCAAGGTTGCCGCTCTCTTTTGTAGTAAAAGCGTGCAAGAGGTTTGTAAATAAGCTTAGTTTTTCACTATAATAAAATTTCATAGAAAAATTATATCCAAAAGGGAATATTTTGAGTAAGTTTAGTTTATATCCCATAACTTTAGACGGGACGGACAGAGAGGCAAAAAGAGAAGAGATAAGAGCATATTTTCACAACACTTACGATATTTTTGAGAAGATTTTTGAAGTACTAAAGAGCGATGAGGTTTTCTACCAAAAGTCAGAGTCCACACGCCATCCGATGATATTTTATTTCGGACATACCGCAACATTTTTTGTAAATAAACTTATCAATATGAAGATAATCAAAGAGCGAATAAATCCAGAGTTTGAGTCCATCTTTGCCGTGGGAGTCGATGAGATGGCATGGGATGATTTGGAGAGCAGCCGTTACAAATGGCCAAAAGTAGATGAGGCAAGAGTATATCGCAAAAAAGTTAGAAATCTCGTTGATGAGCTAATCACCTCGCTTCCGTTGACTCTCCCGATTACGCAAGATTCTCCCATGTGGATTATTTTAATGGGGATAGAGCATGAGCGTATTCATATAGAGACATCGCTTGTTTTGCACCGCCAGATGCCGCTTGAGAAGGTAAAAGAGGTAAAAGAGTTCAACATCTGTCCGCATAGCTCAGTGGCTCCAAAAAATAAGATGATAAGCATAGAGGGCGGCAATGTGGTTTTAGGTAAAGATAAGTCGCACAATCTCTATGGATGGGATAACGAGTACGGAGAGTTCAGCGAGACGATAGAGAAATTCAAAGCTTCAAAATATCTGGTAAGTAACGCCGAATTTATGGAGTTTGTAAAAGAGGGTGGATATGAAAACGCCGAATTTTGGGACGATGAGGGGAAGAAGTTTTTAGAAATAAGCGGCGCAAAACATCCTCTGTTTTGGGTATTAGAAGAGGGCATGTACAGATATAGAACACTCTCTAAACTCATAGATATGCCGCTTGACTGGCCTGCGGATGTAAATGCGCTTGAAGCGGAGGCATTTTGTCGTTACAAAGGTAAAAAGGATGGAGTTATTTACTCTTTGCCGAGTGAGGCAGAGTATAGATTGATATATGAGCATGCAGGTTTACGGGATATTCCGGACTTTCATGAGAGCAGGGCAAACCTAAATTTTTACCACTACTTTAGTTCATGCCCCGTAAACGAGTTTGGCTTTAACGGCATATACGATGTTGTCGGAAATGTCTGGCAGTGGAGTAAAACTCCGATATTTGGTTTTGAGGGATTTGAAGTTCATCCCGCATACGATGACTTTTCCGTACCGACTTTTGACAACAGACACGCGCTTATACTCGGCTCATCATGGGCAAGCAGCGGAAACCTGATAATGAAACACTCCCGCTACGCATTCCGTAGACACTTTTTTCAAAATGCCGGTTTTAGATATGTTATCTCAAGCAGTGACGATAGAATAGAGAGCGATGTCTACGAGAGCGATGAACTTGTGTCGCAGTACTGTGAATTTCAGTATGGAGATGAGAGCTTCGGCGTAAAAAACTTTGCAGTTGAGTGTGCCAAAATTGCTTCAAAATTTGCAAAAAAGCAGACAAAAGCGCTTGATCTTGGATGTGCTACGGGACGTGCGACATTTGAACTCGCAAAGAGTTTTGATGAGGTTGAGGGGATTGACTTCTCTGCCAGGTTTATAGGTGTAGGCGTAAAACTAAAAGAGGAAGGATACATCGCATTTGCTTCAAAAACTGAGGGCGATTTGGTACAGAAAAAAAAGGTAACCATAGAGGAGCTAGGCTATGAAAATCTAAAAGAGAGAGTCTCTTTTTGGCAGGGCGATGCATGCAATCTAAAACCAAATTTCAACTCTTATGACTTAGTCATGGCGACAAATCTTATAGACAGACTCTACAATCCCAGACTATTTTTGGACAGCGTAGATGAGAGACTAAACAGTGAGGGCGTCTTGATTTTAACATCGCCATACACTTGGCAAGAGAGCTCAACCAAAAAAGAGTTTTGGCTTGGCGGATACAAAGATGAAAATAGCAGAGAGGTCAAAACTATCGATACGCTAAAAGAGATTTTGGGCAAAAAGTTTGAGCTTGTCCATCTGCAGGATTTGGAGTTTGTTATCAAAGAGACGGCAAGAAAATTTCAGCACAGCATCGCAGAGGTTAGTGTTTGGAGAAAAAAGTGAAGTATGATTTTTCAACATCTATTTCCAGAGAAGAGACAAACGCGGAGAAGTACGTATTAAGAGAGAAGCTATTTGGTACCGATTATGTGCTTCCTGCGTGGGTGGCGGATATGGATATAGATACGCCTGGTTTTGTGCTTGAAGCCGTAAAAAAACGCCTGGAACATCCAATTATAGGGTATGAGGAGGTGCCGCAAAGTATGTTTCTTGCCCAGATAGAGTGGATGAAAAACGAGCACGGTGTTGAGTTCGCGTTAGAGGATATGCTCTATTCGCACTCGGTGGTAGCGAGTATGAATGCTGCCATAGAGGCATTTACGCAAAAGGGCGATAAAATTATCGTTCAAACTCCCGTATATCCACCGTTTTTTCACAGCG
>NZ_JACUTS010000113.1 GCF_014859695.1 Sulfurimonas sp.
TTAAGCAAATCAAAGATGTCGAAGATAGTTTTGTGGTAGTTGATACAGACTACTCAATGGAACAAAATAAAATCCCATTGTGGTTGTTCGGGTTTTTGTATTGAAAAGGTGCTTAGACAAAATATGGGTGTTTGGTTTGGTAGGATTTGGGGAATAGAAAAGAGTGAAATATATGGATATAGGACATGAAAAAGAGGTTGGTACAATGGCAGAAGAGTGTACATTTGGTGTTGGTAATAAAGAGTGTAGTTGTATTTTACATTGTAAAAAAGACAGTTGGAATAGTTTAGAAAAAGATGAGCTAGATAAAAAAATTAAATTATTTTTTCAAAGTATTGAAAATAAAATCGAAACAGTAAATTCATATCATAATGAGCATAAAGGTAGTAATGGAGCAAAAGGTATTGCTGATTTATTACAAGAAGACGGCAAAGATTTTTCTCAATATTATTTTGATTCAGTAATTTTCCCAGACACTAATGAGAAAGATCCTTTTTATAAATTAAACAAAGAGATAGATATTTATTTTAATAATTGTCGTTTTATAGGCAAAGTGAATTTTAATTCAATTTGGAAAGCAAAATCTATTACTTTTAATAATTGTATTTTTTGTAATGAAATTGAATTTAAAAATTTAAAGTTTGATAATAATTTCTTGTTTGAAAACTGTAGAGTCTATGCTAAAGTAAATTTTAAAAATGTTATTTTCAAAAATTATGTATCTTTTATTAGAACAAGATTTTATGACGAACTCATTTTTTCTCAAAGTAAATTTGAGGGCGTAACTTTGTTTAACAACTCAAAAGTCAATAAATTAACTTTTTATAATACCTTTTTCAAAGATGAAACAAACTTCCTTAATATAGAAATAAAAGACTTAACTCGTGAAACAGCGAGAATCATAAAACACTCATTTGAAAAACTCGATAATATCATAGAAGCAAATAAATTTTATGCTTTGGAGATGCAAAAAAGAGAAGAGGAACTTTCAAAAACAAAAGAAAAAAATTGGCTAGATTTGATTGTTTTTAAATTTCATAAACTATCTTCAAATCACTCTCAAGATTGGCTTTTGACTTTGTTGTGGATGTTAAATACTACAATCTTATATACACATTATTCATTTTTTATGGTCGATGAAAAAATAGAATACTTTGTAATTCCATTTGTTTTAAATATATTAACAACATCAATGATTGGCTTCGATTTTAGCAAAGTTTGCAAATTTTTATGGACCCTAGCATCATACTTGATATATATATTTATATCTAATGATTATTTTTTATGTTGTGTAGCAAATAGCTTTAACCCTTTTTCAATTATGACTGGTAAAGAATCTCTAACATTTAGCACACTAATTTACAAATCAATAATTGCTTATCTAATCTATCAGTTCATAATATCAATACGACAAAACACACGGAGAAAATAAAATGTCAAAGAAATCTATTGAAGGAATTTGTAAACTGTGTAAAAGTAAACAAATGTTAATCAATTCACATATTATTCCAAAGTTTTTACACAAAAAAATTGACCCTAAAAGAAATACTCCATGTGTAATTTATGAAAATTCAAAAGTATCAAATAAAAATAATTTAGGCTCAAAAGAATTTTTACTTTGCGAAAACTGTGATAATGTAATATTAAGTCAATATGAAAATTATTTTAATCAAGTTTGGTATAAAAATAGCGTACTTCCAGATATATTAAATCATAAAGACATACTTAGTATCGATATAGACTATGACCATTTTTTACTATTTCACTTAAGTATATTTTGGAGAATGAGTGTAAGTAGCCTTTCAGCTTTTCGTGATATTGATTTTGGTGAGAAACATAACGAACAAATAAGAAGCATGCTATTAAATAATAATAATTCAAAAAATCCGTATAGAATTGTTGTAAAAGCTATAGAGCAAGATAAAAAACTTTTTGACAAAATTATTGTAAAACCAGTTCGATTTCATATTGATTCACATAATATATATAGTGCAATTTATGGAGGATGTGAAGTTAGATTAAAAATATCATCTCACGGATGTAAAACATTTGATGACATAGCAATGAGTGATAAAAAAGCTAATATATTTATCGTCAACTATCAAGAAATTGAACAATTACAAAAAACCTCTGATATTATCAAAAATATTGAATATAAGAATGGGGAAATAAAATGAAAAACAACCTAACAACCACAAATCAAAATGCAAAGTTAGCACTAAGTAAATCAAAAAGTTTACTTGATATTACAAATAGTTTACTTGCAAATCGTCGAAGCAAAGAGTTAACTCAGAGCCTTGAGAATTTTAGATTTTCTCCTAGTATAAAACATGGCGGTGGTGTAGAATCCGTAGTTATAAGTCCAGATGGGAAATATATAGTAAGTGGAGGCATGGATAAAACAATTAAACTACTGAAGATAAATAATGGTAATTGGTTGCGAATATTTAAGGGGCATAGTCATTGGGTAAGGACAGTAGCTATAACACATGATGGGAAATATATAGTGAGTGGAAGCAACGATAAAACCATTAAATTATGGGAAATAAGTAGCGGCAAATGTTTGCGAACATTTGAGGGACATGATTCCTATGTAGAATCCGTAGCCATAATCCCTGATGGGAAATATATAGTAAGCGGTAGCTCTGATGGTACCATAAAACTTTGGGAGATAAACAGTGGTAAAGAGCTACGAACATTTAGAGGGCATAGTGTTGTGGTAAACTCTGTAGCTATAACCCCTGATGGGAAATATATAGTAAGTGCTGGAGCTTATGATAATGCCATCATACTATGGGAGATAAGTAGTGGCAAGAAGCTTCGAATATTTGAGGGGCATAGTGATGGTGTACATTCCGTAGCAATAAGCTCAGATGGAAAATATATAGCTAGTGGAGGTAGTGATATAACCATCAAGCTTTGGGAGATAGGTAGTGGCAAACAGGTGCGAACATTTAAAGGACATAATAAATTTTTAAATTCTCTAGCTATATCTGCTGATGGGAAATATATTGTAAGCGGTTATGGTGCTGATGGTGAAGCATCTGGAATAATTGAACAATTGGAGATAAATAGTAGCAAAGAGGTGCAAACATTGAGAGGGCATAAGCTTTTGGTATTCTCCGTAGCCATCACACCAGATGGAAAATATATAGTTAGTGGAAGTTTGGATAGCACCATCAAACTATGGGAGATAAGTAGTGGTAAACTGCTTAGCTCTTATGTGGCATATGAAAATGAGTGGCTCTCTTGGACACCAGATGGATATTATAACTGCTCTAATGGGGCTTATAAATATTTCTCTTTTGTAGATGATAGCAAAGAGATGCAAGAAATTGTACCACAAGACCATCCTGTATATAAAGCAAAGAAAAAAGAGATATTGCTTAGTGACTATATAGGTGGTGCAAATCCGTATGCTAAAAATTCACCACATACAGATATGCCAGAAATAGACATCGACGATGATGAAATCCCATTTTAGGAAAAACAATGCAAAAAATTAAAGAAAATTTAGAATCATTTTTTATTATTTGGGGAATTATTTTATTTTTAAATCAAGTAGTTTTATTTGGTGGGTGTTTTAATCCTATTTGTTTAATAGCAGCATTACCGCATACGGGATTTATAGCTTTTCTTGTGCTAATATTTTTTATACATGATGAGAAGAAAAATAAAACTTTTCAAACAAGAGAAATGGAAGAAATGGAATATGCAATGGAGCTCGCAAGGAAGCAAGGACGAGATGAACTAGGAGGGAGCTCAAAAATAACTTTAGAAGTAAACAAAATAAATCAAGAGATGCAACCAAAAAACACCAATGGTATTATAAGCAAAATGAAAGAGAAGGAAGATTTAAGAAAAGAGCTAAAAAGCTTAGAATCCAAACTCCAAGAGCTAGTAGAGCAAAAGACAGAATACCTAAACGATATCGAAGAGTTCAACCGTGAGTACAATCTGCACTTAGGGGAGCTTATCAAAGAGATACTCAACCTAAAAAAAGAGATACTTTATAAGCAAACTATCAAACAGCAAAAACAAAAAGTAAAATACCAAGAAGATATCCAAACTTACAATGAGACCAAAGAGACCATAGATGAACTAAAATCTACCATAGCAGAGCTAGAAGATGCACTGGAGAGCATAGAAGAAGATGATGAAAATTATGATGAACTCTCACATGCATACAACGAACTCAAAGAGG
>NZ_JACUTS010000004.1 GCF_014859695.1 Sulfurimonas sp.
TGAAATAAGAATGTTGCTTTAAGTGGTCTTGACAAATGGGGACGTTATAGATTTTTCTATATGTAGTAAAAAATGAAACTCTGACCCACACTTTTTTTTCATTTTTCTTTTGCCTTTTTTATTTCATATTTCAAATAATTATTTGCTGATACCATATTTTTTTTCTCTTTTTTGAAAAGCTTCTTTCCCACCTTCAAGCTTTAACAAATCTTCTCTATAGTTATGATCTTCTATAGTAAATGATTTTGCTTCTGTACTACCTTCGTTATTTTCTAATTTTATAATTAATTCTGCATCTGCATTCAAAACAAAATTAGCATTGTGGGTTGCAAATATAATTTGTCTTTGCTGTTTTTTTTCTTTTATTAAATCAACTAAATAGTTCGCTATCAATGAACTATCTAAATGGGCCTCTGGTTCATCAATTATTATCGGATTGTTTCCAAGTGAAATAAGTATAACTATTGCAGCAGTACATCGTTGTCCAAAAGAAGTGTTATCAAGTGGCTTACTATCGTAAAAGACCTTTAATATTTTATTATTTTCAACATCTCTCATATTTTTCATTATTAATAGTTTATAAATTTGAAAATATAATTCTTCACTAAATATACTTATCAAATTTTGATATGTCTGAGAGTTTCTAGTATTTATTTTTTCTGTAAAATTTTTTGATTTTTTACATTTCAAAACTTCTTCTAAAGTAATATCTTGAAGATAATTTTTAAAAGTCGTTTTTTCACTAATATTAATTTTATAATGATTCATTTGGTTTACAAATTGTTCAAACATAGTATCAAAAATATTTTCATTTAGTTGATATTCAACCCTTATCACTTTTACATCTTCTTCATTTTTTCTTGCTATATTGATAAATAATTGATTAATTTCTTCTAGCTTATAATTAACTTTACTTCTAAATTTTTCAATCTCAGCATCTATGTCATCAATGGTAAATTTATGTCGTTGTTTTCGTAGTTTATTTATTTGCATTTTCAATTTAGATATTTCATCTTTGACATTTTCAATATTTGAACTTGCGGATTGTGCGTCTTTTATATTTTCATCATTCATGCCCTTGCTTTTTAAATACTCTTCAATGTTTTTTAAATAAGTACTCTTTTGTTTTTCTAAATCTTCAATTAACTGTTCATCTTTACTGTAGTCTACAGCGTTACATTTAGTTATCAAACTTTCTATATTTAAATATAGTTCATTAAAATAGTCATCATAATTATTTTGAAGTTTCTCAACTTTTCGATATTCATCGTACACATTTTTTAATTTTTTATACAATTCGTTATATTTATTTCTTGAATTTTGCAATTCAAGTATTTGCTTATGATTGCTTTGTAATGCATCTTTATTTTCTAAATATGTTTTGTCTGTAAGTGTTTTAACAATATTTTCATACTTCTTTAACTCTTTTGCTTTTTCAATTAAATGATTATGATAAGACCTTCTATCTTCAAGTAATTTGATTTGGTCATCAAATATTTCTAGATTTTCTGTTATTTTTTTTTCAATATTTGACAATTCTTTATTTGCATTTTTATCTAATCGTTGATAAATAGCTTCTGTGAATTTTTTTGAGTCTTTAGCAAATTCCTCAATACTGTTTTGAGCTAAAAACTCTATATTTTCTATTTCATCAGGTGTAAATATCACATTTGATTTAACTTCTTTAGGATTTAATTTATCAAAAAAAAATTTATCTGCTTTATCTATTTTTTCTGCAATTAAATTTAATAGCGTACTTTTTCCACTACCTCTGCCACCTATGATACAAGTCAAGAATGGACTAAAATTAATTATATTTTTGAAATTAGCAAAACAAAATGTATCATTATCCCATTTTGCATTTGAATCAAATTCTAATTTTAAATTTTCAATTTTATGCAAAGCTTCTTGTGGTTTGTTTACACCGATATATACCCTTGATGGTTCATATATAACCTGCTTTAATCCTTCAAAAGTTGGATTGGCTTTTATCCAACAATATCTATTGTTGTCAGGTTTAAATAATTTATCCTCTTTATGTGCATCTGAACCATGAATACAAGGCTTTAATGAACCACATTTTTGTATTACACTTTCTTTATTCACGCCTTCTTTTAAACCAAGAAAAAACTTTTTGTCATTCTCATTTGAAGAAAAAATCATATTAGATAATTTATATATCGCTTGTCTAGTTGCATCCAAACTACCTGATTCATTTTCAAATAAATCATAATGTTTTTGAATTGCCGAAGCACCATCTTGATTAGAGTTACTTACCACAATAATAGTATTGCTTCTAAAATCATTATTTTCATCCCGTAATTTTTGCAAATCAGAATGTGAAACTACGAAACTATCTATTCCTTTTTTCAATGCTCTATTTTCATCTGTTTCACCCAACTCCTTACCTAGTGCGATAAATCCATTATCATTCATTTTATGTTTTCTCGAACCTGAGGAATATTCTAAAGTTCCAAAAAAATCATTATCTAGTTCAGACACATATTCAGGATTAAAAATACAATGGATATTTATTAATCTACCCTTATCAGTTGATGGCAGCATTCGAAATTCAACATTTGGAATTAAATAAATTTTTTCTATATCTTCTTTAATTTCTTTTAATTCTTGAAAAGTATTTAATCTTTGCATAAAATTTTGTACTTTTTTATAATTTTCAATACTAAAATAATCTGTTATACCGATTACAGCAATTTCATTTTCAACTGCTTTTTTAAAAAAATCAATGCAAAATTCATCAAAAGTTTTACTGCTAAACTGGTCATTTTTGTTTGTATCTTTTGTATGTACATGTAAATCCCATTTTCTCCACTCAGAGCCTCTATTGGAATTATTCATAAATTACCTCTGCAAAAAAATTTATTTTACTCATGCCCAATATTCCAACCCACCACTTCCCTCAAACCACATACTTAAACGATTGTGGAGCGGTAAAGTTACCGTACATCTCATGAGGGCATCTAGGCTTGTCGTATTTATTTAAAGATTTTATCTTTATGGCATAGCCTTTTTCTCTATCCATAAAATAGCTATCATAAAAATCAGCACTTATGCCAGAGAAGTTTTTCGTCTTTTCCCATAAAGCTTTTGGATGCTCTTCTAGTATAGCTTCAATATCAAATTCGCATATTATCTTACCTACAGGCATGGTAGAATATATAACAACCGACTTGATACCTTTTCTTTTAAAGATGCTTTTTCTATACTCAAACTTTTTATTACCGTTAAAAATTTCTTCTACAAATTGAGGTTTAATCGATAATAATACTTTCATCTACTTCTCCGGCTCTCTACTTGTGTTATATTTTATCAAAAAGCATATTGCAAAAAGCTTTTTTGTTCTACTCATTTCCAACCACATCCTGCACCTTCCCCATCAACCCAAAACTAGCGCTTGCGGTTTTTGCTTTAGCAAAAAAGTTTCCTTGAAAATTCTATCTTCTATATCTGTTTGTATCGCTAGCTCATTCATACCAAACACCTGCCCCTCAAACCTAATGTAAATGACGAAATTTTACTTGATTTCAACGAAGAAATTGGGTAAAAGCATCGTTGTGCTGTGGTCTCATTATCTTTTAACGGAGGCGCACTCTATGCAAAGCCCGTTTTCGGGCATAATTTCAAGTCTCTCTTTTGCGATGTCATCGCCGCAGTCTATACATTCGCCAAAGGTTTTGTTGTGGATTCTATTGAGTGCGGAGTTTATTTTTTTGAGTTTTATCTCGGCTTGTCTTAAGTTTTCCAGTGCCATGTTTTGCTCTTGCATTGCCTCTTGTCTTGTAAGTCTGCCTAAAGAGACGTCGGGGCTTACGGGTTTTGTTCTCTCTTTTAAAGAAGCAATACCTTCTTCAACCTCACTCTTTAAGTTTTCAAGTTTTTCTTTAAAGTATTGTAATTTTTCATTCTGCATTTTATGCCTTTGTTTTAGTTACCGACCTTACGCACTTTTGTAAAAAAGTTTGTAAAACACCTTATAATTCTCGAAAAAGATACTTTTTCGTAGCTTTAGGGGGTTGTAGGGACATCTGTCCCTGCCACTAGAACGGACGAGTTCGTTTTAGTGCGTAACATCAGTTAGTTACTATATCTCTTTTGCACTCTTTGCCAGCTCTGCCCATGCGGAGCTAGGTTCGGCGTCTATAGCTTCTTGGTAGGCTTTTTGTGAGGCGTCGTCTCTCCAGAGTTTCTCTAACACACTTCCCAGAAGATACTTTTGTCTTGCTCTTTGAGTAGCATCTAACTCTAAAACATCGAGCGATTGTATAACCTCCAGCGCTCTGTTATAGTTCTCTTTGTCGCTGTAGGCTTGATAGAGTGCGAACTCAACAAAAGGGCTTTGCGCATATGAGTTTGAACTCTGCTGTATTGCCATTATCTTCTCGCCGTATTCTATGACCATGTTGTTATCTTTTATCTCACTTCCTACCGCCATAACCGCTACATATCTCTCTATATCTCTATAGTCGTCTTTGTATGCTTTTAGCAGCTCGGTGATGGACTCGATCATCTTTTGGTGATTTTCAAGCCTGTGGTAAGTGTCAAATAGAGTTCTGTAGACATCTTTGTACTCTGAATTTTCATCATCTTTAATAAGTGCTACTAGCTCTTTGGAAGCTTCGATGACATTGGAGTAGTTTCCTGTTGCAAAATCGACTTTAATATATCTGTAGAGCCACTTTTTTCTCTGCGCCAAATCTTTTGATTTAAGGTTTTTGTCCGCCATCTTTTTCGCCAGCTCAAAGTCTGCACCCTTCATGGCGCACTCATAAACCCCGTCATCCCACTCATCTGAGAGTTCGATTTTATACTGTGAGGAGATAAGAAGAACGCTGTTACACTCTTTTACACTAAGTGCCTGTTTCATGGTTCCTATTGCTGCTTGAGTTATTACCTCTGGCACGTCAGGATACTCCTGTTGGCTGAGGCTTAAAAGCTCCCGCTCCATAGCGAGCGACTCCGCAAATCTCTCGTTTTGCAAAAGAAGCTTTGCCTTCTCATATATGGCTTTATTTCCGATGCTGTCATTTTGATACTCTTGCATGAGCTTGTCGTACGTCTCAAGTTTTAGGGAAGCATTTTCATCGCTGACATCAAAGAAGAGTGAATCTTTTGCAACTTGAACTTCCTCTGCATACATGCCGTCTTTAAAGCGCTCAAGATAGTTGTTAAGCGCGCTTAATGCCTCTTTCTTCATCTGGGTTTTGCTCAACCATATCCCGATATTTCTTGCAAGCTCTTCATAGACCTCTTCTGTAGGCTCAATATTTTCAAAAATAGCCTTTGCTATTCCCGCTGCTTGGACAAGCTCTGTGTTGTCTGCCAAATCATACATCATATCCATAGATTTATAGATATCTATCTCTGAGAAGTATTTTGGCTTTGCTTTAATGATTTTATCTATCTGAGCAGCCGCTCCTTTTGCATTTGAGTTTGCCATATGGTTTTGCGCCAGTTTAAATGCGGCTTCTGCTGCAACGTCTATGTCGTCACTCTGTGAGAGCACTTTTTCGTAAAGTCCTCTTGCTCTAACTAAACTACCGTCGAGCTCAAGCGACTCTGCTAGATAAATATAACCCCAATAGGAGTGGACAGAACCTGCATGTTCACTAAAGAGTCTGTCAAAAAAGTAATCTGCATCGCTGTTTATCCCGAGTTTTGTATATGCTCTAGCAATTAGCGAGAGAACCTCTGCAACATTCTCATCTGATGAGTACTCTCTTAAGTACTCTTTTGCAGCTTCGACAAGCTTGTCATTTTCGTCTAGTTTTGAGTAAACTCTGATCTTATAAAAAAGTAACTCCGCTCGAAAAAGCGAGTTTGGATACTCTTTCATAATATCATTGATTAACTCTAACGTAAACTCATAGTTTTTCTCTTCATAATACTTTTTTATTTTTATATATTCGGTTACATCCCCGACTTTTTTAAGATGAACCGGATTGCCCTTCATATTTAGGCTGCCGACATAGGGGAGCAGATCTTCAGCGTATGTAAATGGGAAATTTATCGCCGCTTCGGAGAATTCATGCTTCTGGATTAAAGGCATTTCATCTATATAGCCCACAATCATCCAGTGGTTTGAGAGTTTTACCTCTGCGCTAAAAGTTGTATCATCTTTTTTGAGATCAAAAACAATAGGAAAGAGCTTCATCTTTTGATATGGTTTTATAACAAGAAAAAAGGTCTCTTGTTTTGCTTGCGTACCTATCTCAAAAAAATTGTTTTGAAGTTTTTGAAGTTTTTGCGTGGGAGATTTAGAGAATGCACAGACTATTTTAGAGACGGCGTCAAAGTCATCCCTAAACTCTTGGCAAAGAAATTTTTCGCTGTCTCTTATATGAAGAGTGGAGTATTGTTGATGCTTCTCTTTTGCGCCTTGAAGAGATATTTCAAGGGCAAAAACATTAAGAGATATAAAAAAAACAAGAAGTACTATTTTTAACAATTAAATACCCCTTATTTATCATCTGATGTTACGCACTAAAACGAACTCGTCCGTTTTAGTGGCAGGAACAAATGTCCCTACAACCCCCTAAAGCTACGAAAAGGGTACTTTTCGAGAAGATTAGAGGTATTTACGAACTTTTTTGCAAAAGTGCGTAAGGTCAGTTATTATTTTAATAGCCGCTATTATATACAAACACCGTAATAAAATCTAAAAGCTCATTTACGCCAACAAAAGCAAAAATAGTTCCTATGGCTGCTATACCGATGATTGTCTTGAGCGGAAGTGTTGCATTTGCGCTGTAAACATGACCGCCATCTTCAACAATCGGATCTTTCATAAACATATAGACTATAAGCTTTAGGTAGTAATACCCTGCTATCGCGGAGTTAAGCGCCATAATAAGCGCTAAAACCGTATATCCGCCTGTAATTGCGGAACTTATCATATAGAGTTTACCCCAAAACAGAGCAAACGGAGGAAGACCCGCCAAACTTAACATAAACAGAGCCATAATAGTTGCGGCAACCGGCGCAGTTTTAATCATACCTGCAAATTTGTTGTAGCTATGGTCTGACTGCTGATGCGCCGGAAGATTTTTCTGTCTGCTTATCCAAAGCATCGAGAATGAACCTAAATTTGTAAAGCTAAAGAGTATCCAGTAGAGGAAAAGTGCGCTGTTTGACTGCGTCGTTCCGATTAGAATTGCCGCCATAACAAAACCTGCATGCGAGATTGAACTGTACGCAAGCATTCTTTTTACGTCTGTCTGAACAAGCGCCCAGACGTTAGCCATAGTCATGGTTAAAACCACGCCCATATAGAGGATGACCTCAAGCCAAACTACGCCGCTGTGGATTAAAAACTCAAAGATTCTCATAGCAACGACAAAAGCCGCTATTTTAGGAACGATTGACATATAACCCGCAAGTGCGGCAGATGAGCCCTCGTAAACGTCAGGCGTCCATGTATGAAACGGAACCATTGAGAGTTTAAATCCAAATGATGCAAGCAAGAAGACAACACCGATAAGCACAAATGCTATATCTTCATAGTTGTTGGCAGTTAAAACCGCGGCAATCTGGTTAATCTCAACAGAGCCCGTAAGAGCGTAAAATATCATAGAACCGAAGCTGAAAAATCCGGCTGCAAGCGCGCCCATAGTAAAGTACTTAACAGCCGCTTCAAACGATTTGTCGCGGTTATGCATTGCAATAAGCGTGTAAAGTGCTAAAGAAGCAGTCTCAAGCCCTACAAATATAAGTATAAGATTGTCCGTTGCGACCATAAACTGGAAGCCTGCAATCATAAACAAAAAGAGCGCAAAGAACTCAGGATAAGAGAACTCATGGAATCTCTTATGGGTAAGTGCCAGCGGGATAAAGAGCATAGATGCACCGACAATAATAAACTGAGAAAGTATTGCCAGACCATCTATAAGCATAACGTCAAAGACACCCATGACCGTACCGTTTTGAGTAAATACGCCCGCAGAATCCATTAGTGCAACAAAGTCGACTCCCAAAACAAGGAGGCTCAGCATTACATAAAGAGACTTGTGTTGATCGCTCTTAAAAAGATCAATAACTATGATTAACAAAGCGCCGACGATTGGAATCAACATTGGCACTAGAGTCATTAAGTTTAACGACTCAATCGAAACATTTACCGGTGATAACATTAGTGTGCCTCCTTAGCCGAAGTTCTTTTGATGATAATATCCAAACTAGGAATTCTCTCTTTTGCCTCTTGTGAAATCGCTTTTTCGTGCATTAATTGAACAACGCCCTCAACGCTTGTGTTTATAGTTCCCAAAACAGGTTTAGGGTATATTCCAAGCCATACGGTTATGATTGCAAGCGGTATAAGAGCAAGCATCTCTCTTTTGTTAACATCGGGAAGATTTCTATTCTCCTCATTTGTGATAACTCCAAAGAACATCTTTTTATAAGCCGCAAGCATATAGATAGCACCGACTATAATAGCCATACCCGCAAGAAGCGTTAAGATGTGTGACTGCTTATAAAAACCTAGCAAACTTAAAAACTCTCCGACAAAATTGATAGTCAGAGGAAGACCCACAGAGGCCATAAGCATCAGACCAAATATAGTCGCATAGCGCGGCATAACCGAGGCCAAGCCTCCAAACTCACTCATAAGCTTTGTGTGTCTTCTGTCGTAAATAACCCCTACAAGGAAGAAGAGCGCGCCTGAGACAACACCGTGCGCTATCATCAGGAAGATTGAACCTGAAATACCCTCGACATTTAGTGCAAACGTACCAAGGATAATAACACCCATGTGCGACACCGAAGAGTAAGCAACAACCTGTTTAATATCTTTTTGCGCGTATGCCACCATTGCCGTATAGATAATCATGATGATTGCCAAAATAGCTATCGGGAACATAAAGTAGACCGACGCATCCGGAAACAACGGAAGCGAAAAGCGGATAAACGCGTATGTACCCATCTTTAGCAAAATTGCCGCAAGGATTACGGAACCGATGGTCGGTGCTTGACCGTGAGCGTATGGCAACCAAGTATGGAAAGGAAACATCGGAACTTTAATTGCAAAACCGATAAAGAATGCGACAAACAACCAGGTCTGGAAAGATTCAGGCAGAATCAGACGGTACCACTCTAAAATTGAGAAACTCCACTGACCGGTTGCCTGATAGTAGAAGTACGCCATAAATAGCATACCCACAAGCATGACAAGCGAACCTGTAAATGTATAGAGGAAGAACTTTACAGATGCGTAGATACGAAGAGGTCCGCCCCATGCACCGATAATATAGAGCATCGGCACGAGTGAAAGTTCCCAAAATATGTAAAAGACTATGGCATCAAGAGCAGCAAAAACACCCACCATCGTCATCTGTAAAAACAGAAGCGTGATTATCATGTTTTTTATATCTTTGGTCTCGCCTAGTGAAGCGATACCTATCATGGTAAAAAATGCAGCAAGTATAATAATAAAGAGTGAAATTCCATCAACCCCTACTATATAGTTAATGCCGAATGTCGGAACAAGCGCAATGGTCTCCATAAACTGCATTCCTGAAGCATTTGAATCAAATGCAAACCACAACCACAGTGCAAGAAAAAACTCAATAGTAGCCACGGCAATACCGTAAGAGCGCATACTATCCTTGTTGACTACAAATCCAAGCATCGCTGCGATTGCCGGGAAGAAAATTAAAATCGATAAAATATGATCCAACATCTATTAAACTCCTAAAGCTGAGAGAAATGTTTTGATTTCCCCGGAATATCTTGCTGCAAGTCCAAAAACCACAGCCAATGAGAGCAGAACTACAGTTCCGGCTACCATCCACTTAAGCATAGTCGATAGATTACCGCTTTGCATAACTCTTGTTTTTTCGCCTGTTTGATAGAATACGTTTGCTATGCCATCAACAGTTGCATCAACAATTTTTTGATCAATTTTAGTCCAAAATATCTCTGAGAGTTCTCTATATGCTTTTACAATATAGTTTTCATAGAAGTATGGAATATAGTACTGATTTATAAGCAGTTTATATCCAAAACTATTCTCCATCTTTGATGTTCCGTCCGGCACTTTGATATCTTTGCTTGTATATTTTTTGTAGGCAAAAACAATTGCCGCGATTACAAAAAGCTGAGTTCCGATGGTCATAATCCAGTACGTCGTAGCTGAGTGAACATGATACTCGGTTGCTGGAAGCAGATCAGTTACCATGTTGAAATATCCCATCTTAAATGCGCCTGCAATGATAGCAAGAAGCATAAGCGGACTCATTGCAACTAGCATAAACTTGTACGCCTCATGCGGATGGATGCCGAAATGCTTGTATCTGTCTTCACCGTGAAAGATGAGCGCTACAAGTCTAAATGAGTAAAATGCCGTCAGACCTGCAGTAAAGAGCAGCACTGTATAGATGATAAAGTGATGTTCAACAAACGCAACCTCTAAGATTAGATCTTTTGAGAAGAAGCCCGCGAGTGGAAATATGCCCGCAAGTGCGACAGAAGCTACCGTCATCATGATAAACGTTCCCTTCATCACTTTGCCAAGACCACCCATTTTAAACGGATCAAGCTCATTATGCATAGCGTGCATAACGTTACCTGCGCCCAAAAAGAGAAGCGCTTTAAAGAATGCGTGAGCCATAAGGTGAAATAGTGCAACCCAGTAAGCGCCCAAACCTGCAGCTGCAAACATGTAGCCAAGCTGTGAGAGTGTCGAGTATGCGATAACTCTCTTCATGTCGCGGTTTACAAGAGCCATGGAGGCTGCAAAAAGTGCGACAAAAGCACCAAGGGAAGCGATAAAAAGCCCTACATTTGGAATCAAATCATAAAGAGGATTTGCACGGATAACAAGATAAACACCTGCCGTAACCATCGTAGCCGCATGGATAAGAGCAGAAACCGGTGTCGGTCCCTCCATTGCGTCTGCGAGCCAAGTGTGAAGCGGAAACTGAGCCGATTTACCCATAGCACCGATGAAGAGGAAGATCCCCATCCAAGTCAGTACTGCAGTATCAAGTGACGGCATTGCCGCGAAAGCTTCTGCATACTGAAGAGTTCCCGTGTTCCAGTAAACCAAAAAGATGCCGATTAGCATCCCAAGGTCTGCGATACGGTTCATAATAAACGCTTCGTTTGCCGCCCAAGTTGCGCTCTCTTTGTGGTACCAAAAGCCAATAAGTCCCCATGAACAGAGACCAACGCCTTCCCAACCTATGAAGAGACCTGCAAAGTTATCACTCATAACAAGAACCATCATTGAGAAAACGAACGCCGATAGCCACGAGAAAAATCTGTTAAAACCTTTGTCATGATCCATATAACCGATAGCGTAAACGTGAACAACGGTTGAGACCAAAGTTACGACTATCATCATGGTAACACTTACCTGATCAACTACGAATCCAAAAGGGATATAAAGGTCGCCAACTGCCATCCATGTCATCATCTCTACATGTATCGTGTGTCCCGTAACCATAACCAAAACAAGAAGCACCAAAGAGCTTAAAAACGAAACCCCAAGGAGAATACTCGGAACGATTCCCGCAATTTTAGTTTTTGGCGATGCACCAAAAAGCGCAGCAAACAAAGAACCCACCAGTGGCGAGAAAAGTGCCGTATATAAAAAGAGTTCCATATCTTATCCTCTCATCGTTGACATGCTGTCAAGATCTATATTGTTATGTTTCTTATGCCAAACAATCAAAAGACCGAGTCCTACGGCTACCTCAGATGCGGCAATAGCTATAACGAAAAACGCAAACATCTGACCTGTCAAATCACCATAATAGTGTGAAATTGCGGCAAAAGAGATATTTACAGAGTTCAAAAGTATCTCTGTTGCAAAAAATAGCATAAGGAGATTTTTTCTTCTCATAACCCCGACCAAACCTATAGCAAAAAGGATTGTCGAGAGTACAAGATAGTGGTTTAGTCCTATTTCCATCATGAGAGCACCTTCTTGTTTTTATCTTCTTCTCTCATCCTTAATATCTCTTGCTCGTTCATAAGAGTAAGAGAGAGATCCATCTTCTTTCCTGCAAGTACAATCCCTGCAATCATAGCAACTAAAAGCATTACCGCCGCTACTTCAAAAGGAACGAGGTACTTTGTAAAAAGAATCATACCAACCTCTTGAGTGTTGCCTGCACCTTCAGTAACCGGATAGAGCGCTTCAATATTGCTTCCGACTATAGGAGCCGCAACTATAACAACAATTAAAAGAGCACTTATAACGCTTAGTCCCAAGATTATCGCCTTGTTGCCCTGCTTCTCTTTTACATCTCTTGTCGTATCAAAGAACATCATACCAAAAGCATAAAGCGCCATAACGGCACCGGAGTAAACAACGATTTGAACCGCACCTAAAAAATCAGCGCCTAAAATAAAGAAAAACGCCGATATAAAAATCATTCCTGCTGCCAATGAACTAAGAGCATATAACGCCTGTGAAGTCGTTACCGCTACATAAAACATCGAAATAGTCAAAAAGGCAAACAGATAAAATGCAACTGCTTCAAACATAACCAAACTCCTTAATATGCTAGAGGTGTTTTTTTAACACGCTCATCTTCATGTGGTGTAATCGCGCCGAAGCCTTCAAACTCAAGCTGAGTTCCGGCTTTCATCTTATCAAGCGGCGTCAACATATCCTCATACATTACAAAATGCTCTCTCTGATCACTCGCATTTTCATACTCACCGCCATGCGTGATAGCAAGTTCTGGACAAACTTCCGCACAGTAGCCGCAGAAGATACAGCGACCCAGATTGATGCTGTATTCGCTAACCTCTTTGCGAGAGTTCTCATCGAGCTTAGTGTCGATTCTGATACAGTTAGAGATACAAATCTTCTCACAAAGTCCGCAACCGATACATCTCTCAGTATCTGACTCCCAAAGTCTTTTCATCTCATGAACAGCTCTGTAACGTGGACCTATAGGCATTTTTTCAGCCGGATACTGCACCGTATGAGTGTCAAATTTAATCATCTCACGAAGTACAACCCAAAGACCGACAAAAAGTTCGCCTCTGAAAGCTCTTTTTATAACTCTTTGAAATTTACCCCATCCGTCAGTTGGATAAGGCGCAATATCCACCATGTAGTAGTTGCTGTCTAATTCCGTAACATTTCTGTTGTTAAAATGCTCTTGTATATGTTCATTATGCATACTTACCCCTTACATCATTACTATTGCAGTTATAACTATATTTATCATAGCTATAGGCATTAAAACTTTCCAACACAACCACATCAACTGGTCAGGTCTAACGTCAGGCCATGCGGCTCTTGTCCACAAGAAAAAGAAGAAGAAGAATGCAACTTTAGCCAACAGCCCAAGTGCGCCTAAGAAGCTTCCGTCTCCATAACCACCCAAGAATAGAAGTGCCATAACAAAAGAGATAAAGAACATATTTGCATACTCGCCGATGAAGAAAAGACCCCATCTCATACCTGAGTATTCCGTTCCAAATCCGTCAATAATCTCATGGTCGTTTGCTATTAAGTGAAACGGTGTACGACCTGTTTCAGCAAATGCCGCTATCCAGAAAAGTACAAACGCAACAGGCTGAGACCAGAGTATCCAGTCCGTAATTCCGCCTGCTTGATACTCGTTAAAGTCGATAAGAGATAAAGAACCGACCATCATAACAGGTGCTAAAATCGATAATCCTGTAATAACCTCATAA
This sequence comes from Sulfurimonas sp., assembly GCF_014859695.1. Taxonomy (GTDB): domain Bacteria; phylum Campylobacterota; class Campylobacteria; order Campylobacterales; family Sulfurimonadaceae; genus Sulfurimonas. The sequence continues at coordinate 13,675 of NZ_JACUTS010000004.1, forward strand.
GAGATAAATATAGCAGCTGCCCTTGCCGCTGAGAGCAAAGCGAACTTGTTTGCAGATGCCATACCTCCAAGAAGAGGACCATAAAGTCCCACACCCATAATTCCAAGAATATAAAGAATACCGATATTGATGTCTGCTACAATCGGATGAACTTCGTATCCAAAAATCGTAAATGATGGTAAAAACGGGATAGCAGCTGCTGCCATAAAAGCAGTTGCCGCCGTAATAACCGGTGCGATTTTAAAGATACGACCGACTACGTTGGCAGGGACAATATCCTCTTTTGTAAAGAGTTTAATACCATCCGCCGCAACCTGCAGGAGTCCAAAAGGTCCGACATTGACAGGTCCAAGACGACGCTGCATAAATGCAAGAACTTTTCTCTCAAAGTAGGTACCTATTCCCGCTAATGCAGAAAATATAAGTAAAATGACGACGATTTTAATAATCGTCTCAACAAAATATGCTGTTTCCATATATTACGCCCTTTCAATCGAAGCTGTTGCAAAGCGGTATGAGCTAAACAGAGCCTCTGTATTTAATTTAGAATCAAATGTCGGCAACAACACAATGTTACCGCTAATTTTATTGTCACTTACTATATTTGCCACAATTTCACCGCTTGCGCTCTTCACTCTCACGCTGTCTCCTTCGTTAAAATCAGATTTACTCAAGAACTCCTCACTCATGTAGACACCGCTTACCTCATCAAGATTGGTAGCTTTATAGGTAAATGGAGTGAATTGTCTTACAGGATTTGCCATGTAGATAAGTGTTCCCTCTAGTTTTTCGTCGCTTATCACAGCAACAGACTCATCGCCGCTTTTTGCCGTAGCGATATTTTCCAATAGGTACCCGCGATGCTCCGTGCCGTCGTTATCGTAGTGGTTTGGAAGATTGTCAAACTCTTCTGCCCTAAACCCACTCTCAAGAGGAAGCATTTTCGTGTACTCAATAACAAGTTCAGCTTTTAAACCAAGCGCATTTGCAATGTCGTTTAACTCATATCCGTTATAACCGATTGCCGCATTTGTCGGGTTTACTCTTTTGTTGATGCTCGTAAGCGTTCCCTCTTGCTGATTAATAGCAGGCATATCCAAATCGCCATCGCCTAAAGCCGAGAGAGTAAAATCTCCCTTCGTGTTGTAGCCTACGGTATAAGAACCTGCCACTTCATCAAGCTCGCAGATAAGCGCAACGCCAAGAGTGTTTGTCAGGTTCGGTATCATCGTAAGCTCAAACGCACTATATTTTTCAATAAGCGCTAAAAGACGAGCAAGATTTTTTGAGTTTGGATGAGTATAGAGGTCAGGTCCCGCAATCAAAGCAAACGTATCTTTTTTAGCAAGATTTTTCTCTAAATTTTCCATAAACTTCTCATCAGCACCTAAAATCTCTAAAAGACGGTTCTCATCAACTTCAACCTCTTTTGAAACCTTTTTAGGAACCATCTTTTTCTTCTCTTCCTCTACCTCTTCCTCTTCGCCGCTCTCTTCGTTTTTCTTCATAACTTTAACTATTTCGGTAATCTCTTCTTTGATTATCTCTTCAACCGTTATAGTTTTTGTAGAGTGAAACGATGCCAGATAAGAGACTATCTCGCTTGGAAGCTTCTCTTTATCAGCAAATAGATCAAGAATCAGATAGAGAACTGCTTCTTCTTGCAGGGGTGCATGATACACACTCATAATGCTTTTGCCAAATCCCTCAACAACAGGATCTTTTACAGGGTGGAAGTAAAGACCCGCGCCCTTGTTTACTGTTATAGAGTTATTTAGAGCATAGCGTGCATTTGGATTGTCACTCTTAATAGCAGTTCCCACAGAGATAATAAAATTTGCGTTGTGTGTAGCTTCAAGATCGTAACCGTAGAGTTTTGTACCGCTGATTTCGCTGTAATTGTTTAAAAATGTCTGAAACGCTTTTGCTTCACTGTTTAGAAGTTTGTAGCCGAACTTCTCTTTTAGTTTTTGTAAAAGAAGAGCCTCTTCGTTTGTGATGGTAGATGTAAATTTGATAGTGTCTGCTTTTTTAAACGCTTCCAAAGCATTTGCAAATGCCGCTTCATCTTTACTCTTTACCTCGTTTTGATAATCAAATCCGTATCTTCCCGCACCGCAAAGTGATACATAGTTCCACTCATTCATAACGCGGTAGATCTTCTCATCATTGTTTTCAATGCTTATATGTTTTACATCGTAATTTATTTGACATCCCGCAGAACAGTGTCCGCATGTTGCAGGAATTTGCTTCAGTTCCCATGCATTTGAAGTATAGATAAAGTGTGTATCAACAAGCGCTCCGACCGGACAAACCGCAGCACACTCGCCACAACTTGTACAATCAAGCATCTCTTCGCCGCTCGTTAAGCCGATAAGGGATTTGTTGAGTTTGTTCCACATAGCATACGCATCTTTTGGCATGTTCTCTTTATACTCTGCTTCAAGTGCATCTGCACCGCGCGGTACTGTTTTGAGCGAATTGTCACCTATCATATCTTTACATGCAGTGACACATCTCTCGCAAACGATACATAGACCCGGATTATAGTGAATATGTCCCCAGTCAATATCGCTTCTATCTACATCTTTGACCGCATAGTGCTGTGCATCCACGCCCATCTCTAAAGTGTAGTTTTGAAGTTCACACTCGCCGGATTGATCACAAACACCGCACTCAAGAGGATGATTTACATCGTAAACCTCCATGATTGCGCGGCGCTCTTTGATAATATTTTCAGTCGATGTTACAACGCTCATGCCCTCTTTTGATTTTGCGTTACAAGCATACACCTGTTTGCCGTCGGCTTCAACAAGACAAAGACGACATGCAAGTGTCGGGCTACATCTTGTTAAATAACAGATTGCCGGTATAAAGATATCGTTCGCGCGGGCAGCGTTGAGTATATACTCGCCCTCTTGAGTCTCTATCTCTCTTCCATCAATATTTATACTGATTTTACTCATTACATTACTCTCACTATCTTGGATTTTTCAAATCTATATCTACCTGCATCTACACTTATATCAAAGGTAGGATTAAGCGCTACAGTTCCTTTTAGTTCGCTATCTAGCTTGAATTTTCTTTGGATTTTTGTTTTAGCAAAGCTAATCTCAACCATATCTCCATCCGAAATTCTAGCAGCTACGCTAAACTGTGCAGAGCCGTGCAGGAAGTTATCCTTAGGAAGCTGCTCCGCTTTTAGGGTGTAGTTGTTAAACTGAAGCACAGGATCACATTGGTAGATGATGGTACCGTTAAACTCAGGCAGATCATCAAGCTCTTCCAATTCTCCGTTTGCTTCAAGAGCAACCTCATCAAGCAGATATCCGCGGTTATCTTCGCCCAGAGGAGATAAAAAGTTCTCTAAATCATCAAATGCAATCCCTTTAAATCCAGCCTCTCTCCTAAGCTCTTGCGTATAGTGGGTGGTCTCATCTTTATGGACTCCCAACGCTTTTGCTAAGTCATTGAGCGTGTATCCGCTGAAGTGCAGCGCAACGTTTGTCGGAAGCACTCTATTGTCAATGCTTACAACCGTTCCCTCTTGCTGATTAAGGGCAGGTATCGCCAAGTCGGCACTGCCAAGAGAAGAGATAACAAAGTCGCCCTTTGCGTTATATCCCACTACGTTTTCTATATTCTCATCGCGCTCAAGCGTATTGATAAGCGATACGCCAAGGGTATTTGCCTCACGAGGAACTACCACCAAAGAGAAATCGCTGTACTTCTCAATAAGCGCCGCCAGCATTGCTATATTGCCCGCTCTCTCATGCGCAATAAGATCGTTGCCGATGATAAGTACTCGCTTTTTTGCTCTTGTGAAAGATTTACTCATATAGGAGAGTTCCTCTTCGCCGATATTTGTCTCAGCGTAGATGTAACCAAGATCAAGATCATCAAAAAATGCTCTCTCGCTCTCGGTTAAATCAGCATCTTTGAGTATCTCATAAGCCAGAAGCGCCATAACGCCCTCTTCCGTTCCAACTTCATACTTCATCATCTGCGTTATGACGTTTTGCATGAGCACATCTTCCATGGGGTGCGCATAAACAATTTTTGCACCGTTATGTTTTGAAGCCGTTGTAAGTGCATATCTCACGCCCGGATTGTCCGTTGCTATTCTGCTACCTATAACGATTGCCGCATCTGAGTGCTTAATCGCATCAAGAGAACCGCTGTGGTGAAGTTTTCCGCTAAGAGAGCCGTATGACTTCATAAATTCGCCAAAGAGTCTTGCATCTTCATTGAAGAGCTTGATTCCCAACTTCTCTTTTAAAAGCTGTAAAATATGCGCCTCTTCATTTGTAATAATAGAAGAGAAACGGATTGCTTTTGCATTCTCAATCGCCTTGAGTGCTAACTCAAAAGAGTTCGCTTCACTACTCTGTTTGTTGTCAAAATCAAAGCCGAATCGTCCTGCCCCGCAAAGCGACGTAAATTCAAAGTTGTTTTTTACTCTAAATATCTCATCTGCACCGTTAATGGCGCTGTGTCTTGTCTCATACTCCAGTGGGCATCCCGCCGAGCAGTGAGCACATGTTGCAGGAACGCGTTCTAGCTCCCATGCATTTGCCCTATAGCGAAAACCGCTGCTTGTCAGTGCGCCCACAGGACATACGGCTATACACTCTCCGCAGAAAGTACAATCAAGCATCTCGCTGTTTTTTGGGATAATAGTTGAGCTGTATCCGCCGAATTTAACCTCTATGGCATCATCACCGATAACCTCATTGCAGACATGAACACACTTTTCGCACATAATACAGAGTGAAGGTTCATAATCTATAAGTCCCCAATGTTTAATCTCTCTAAGCTGATCACGAGCTGAAAAATTTTGGCGTTCTACACTAAACTCCAACGTTTTATTTTGAAGGTCACACTCTCCTGATTTATCGCAAACACCGCACTCAAGAGGATGGTTTACATCATAAAGCTTCATGATGTTTACTCTCTCGTTTTGCAGCGCATCGTTATTTGTAGTTATCTCTATACCCTCGGTCGGAGGCGTGTTACAGCTTAAAACAAATCCGTCTACACCGTTTGCTTCAACAACACACATGCGGCAAGATGCACATGGGGAAGTTTTAGAGATATAGCACATAGTAGGTATATAGATTCCGTTTTTGCGGGCAACCGTCAGTATAGTCTCGCCCTTTTGAGCTTGGACTTGGATACCGTCAATTGTAAAATTAATTATTTTATTCATAGCATCCATCCTTTACGCCTGCACCATTGCGATATAGTAACAGCGCATGCATCTCTCTGCTTCACTCATTGCCTCTTCTTGAGTAAAACCTAGTTTTACCTCTTTGTTGTTGTATTTTCTATCTTCAGCATCAAGAACTGTAGAGTGCTGGCGAGGTATGCCCGGTAGCCATCCGGTAACTTTCTCTTTTTTATCGTAAACGCGAAGTTTTCTTAAGTGGTCTTCCATAATCTCATCATCACTTAAACTAACCTCTCCACTCTGAACATAGCGCGCCATAACAGAAGCCGCGCGTTTTGCCTGTCCTACGGCATTTACAATCGTCATAGGTCCATATTCACAATCCCCTGAGGCAAAAATACCCTTACGGGATGTCATATAATCTTTGCCGTTTGTCTTAATGGTAGCCCATGAGGTTTTCTCAATCTCCCACTCTTCGGGGAGAAGCTCCAAATCAGCCGACTGAGAAACCGCAGGAATAATATAATCCGCCTCTATCTCATAAGAAGCACCCTCGATTTTTACAAGCTCTGCGCGTCCTCCGTTTGGATCAGGAACAAGCTCAAACTTGTCTACCAAAAGAGATTTTAAGAGATTGTCCTCATCTCTCATCTGTGCAACTGCTGAGTGAAAAAGGAACTCAACGCCCTCTTCTACCGCCTCGTGATACTCTTCATAGGTAGTATTTTTAATAATTGTTTTTTCATCTCTTCGGTAAATCATATAAACTTTTTTCGCATTGGCACGGATTGCACAGCGAACAACGTCCATAGATGTAAAACCGCCGCCGACGCACACAAGAATTTTACCTGTTAAATCAACATAATCAGTAGTTAAAAGATTCTCTTCTTGCTCGGCTTTTGTGATTGTATAGCCATACTTCTCATAAAGATTTACTTTGTCCAAAAAGTCGATTGCGCCCCAGTAACCTTTTATTTCAGGTCTCTCGTTATCACAATATACTTTTTTAGAGATTCTTGTACCCGTTGCAACCATTGTCGCATCATACTCACTCTCAAATCTTCTCATATCATCAGCGTTGATTTTAGAGTTTACTAAAAAATTAACACCCATATCTTTGACACACTCAATATCTTTGTTATATTTGTCAATCGGCATTCTGTATTCAGGAACACCAACGGCAACTTCCCCGCCAAGCACCGGAAGTTCTTCGTAAACATCAACTTCTATGCCCTCAGCAGCAAGATAGTAAGCGGTTGTAAGACCTGCAGGACCTGCACCGATAACAGCAACTCTTTTACCGATGCTTGGTTTTTTCTCCATCGGATGAAAGAAATCATATCCGTGATCAGTCTCCCAATCGGCACCTAAACGCTTAAGCGACATAATCGATATGGGCTCATCAAGATTTGTACGACGGCATGCATCCTCACATGGATGTGGACAGACACGACCGCAAACGTGCGCAAGAGGCATAGTTTGACGCGTTGCCATAAGCGAATCGTCCATTCGTAAATCTCTTACGCCCTCAATGTAGGCAGGAATATCTACATGAGAAGGACAGGCATCGGTACACGGCGCAGTTATCTTTGCAATATAGCCAATCTCATCACCATAATGCTTAGAAGGCTTCTGCTCGTTTATGCACTCCATAAAAACATCTTCAAAGTGCTTCATTAGATCAATAATCGGATTTGGAACAGTTTTGCCAATCTCACATTTTGAAGTGATTTGCATACTTTTACCGATCTCCCTTAGATGGTCCAAATCAGCTACACTTCCCTCACCGCGAGCGATTTTATCGAGCTGGTCATATAAAATACGTCCGCCCCAACGCCCAGGTGCACATCTCCCGCATGCCTCAGAATACTCCTGATACTGTGCAGCGTACTCCATAGCCAAACGGATTACGTCTACATCTTCATCAAAAAGCGCCACACCGTCCCAGCCTATAAAAGCTTTGGACTCTCTATGGCTGTCATACTGTGCAGGCAGGTTGTAAGCTGATTCTTCCCACTCCTCTTGCGGCTTGTTAATATTGTTTATAAACTCACCGTTCCAAGTAGAAAAATATACTTTACTCAAAATTCAAATCCCACTTATTTTTTTGTTACGATAGTCCAGTCGACTTCGTTGAACTTTAAAGAGTTTAACAACTCATATCCGCACTCTTTTACCAAATCAGCTGATTTTTGAATAGGTGAAAAATCACCTATCTCAAATAAAAAAATTGCAACTTCTCCCGCTTTGTGAGATGCTAAAATCTCTCTCATGCGAGGCTCAAAACCATCTTTTAAATGTCTTAAATCATATCTTTTCATATATATCTCCTTTTGCAAAGAAGTGAATTCTTTGCAAAATTCCCCTCACTAAAGCTACATCTAGCGATGAGAGAAAAATTATTAAAATTTTTCATTAGCGGTCTACCTCTCCAAATACGATATTAGTCGTACCGATAATCGAAACAACATCTGGAATATAGTGACCCGGCAGAAGGTCTGTTAAAATCCCCGTGTGCCAGAATGAGGGCGCGCGAAGTTTTAGTCTGTACGGGTACGGTCCGCCTTGAGAGTTGATGAAAAAACCAAGTTCTCCTTTTGGGGACTCGGTTGCCACATAAACCTCTCCAACAGGAGGTCTCATGCCTTGTGTGACAAGAACAAAGTGCTGCATCAAAGAGTAGTTTTGCGTCATGATGTCAAGCTTTGGAGCAGAGACATATTTCGGCGCATGAGCCATTAGCTCAGTCTGTCCCTCTTTTACCGTCTTCTCATACATGTCGATTGTCTGGTAAAGAATCTTTGCAGACTCTCTCATCTCTTCCATGTACATTCTATATCTTGCAAAGTTGTCGCCTTTGTCTGAGTAAGGAACTCTGAACTCTACTTCATCGTAAAGCTCATACGGCTCCTCTTTACGGATATCCCAAGCAACGCCTGACGCTCTAAGCATAGGACCTGAACAACCCCATGAAAGAGCCATCTCTTTTGAGATTGTTCCCACCTCTTCCATTCTCATAAGCCAGATACGGTTAGTATCAAGAAGATCTTCATAATCTTTGATATTTGCAGGAAGCTTATCCAAAAATGTTCTTAGCTGAGTTATAAAACTCTCTTGAATATCCAAAGGAACCCCGCCGATACGGATAGCCGCATGCGTAAGTCTCGCGCCACAATACCCCTCGATGATGTCCATAAGATACTCTCTCTCGCGGAAAGCAAAAAGAAAAACAGTCATAGCACCGATATCAAGAGCCGTAGTTGCCAGCCAGAAAAGGTGTGACATGATACGGTTAATCTCAAGAAGCATCATACGGATAACTTTTGCACGGCGAGGCACTTCAAGACCTATAAGTCTCTCAACTGCCAGAGCAAATCCGTAATTGTTTGAAGATGATGCGATGTAATCCATACGGTCGGTTGTAGGCATAAACTCGTTATAGATCATATTTTCAGCCATCTTCTCCATACCGCGGTGAAGATACCCTATATCCGGATGAGCTTTTACTATCATCTCTTGTTGAAGATGGAGCATTAAACGTAACTGTCCGTGAGCAGAGGGATGCTGAGGACCGAAGTTTAAAATCATCTCATTGTCTTCTCTATCAAACGTGATATTTTCAAAAAATGGGCTTAATCTGTTTTTTACTTGCATGGTACTCCCTATCTTTGAGGGTCGTCAATAACGACCGAATCTTTTTTATCGAATTTTTTAATCATGAAAACACCACCCTCTTCTTGATAGTTCTGCTCATTTTTAGGCTCATTACCAGTGATTTTGGTTCCCTTAGGCACTTCATGTCCAAGACGTGCAAATCTCTCGCTGTCGTAGCGGTCAACTTTTGCAGTATCTCGAAGTTCAGGCCCGATAATATCGCGTGCCTCTTTGCCGTAAATCTTGTCAACTTCATACCACGCAGCAAACTCATCGCCTTGCAATGGATATGTTTTTAGAAGCGGATGTCCCTGCCAATCGTAAGGCATAAGAATTCTTTTCATAAACGGATGTCCGTTTGCTTCGATGCCGAACATGTCAAACATCTCACGCTCAGACCAGTCAGCAGAGCGGAAAAGTTTCTCTACAGAGTTTACAGCCTCGCCTTTGTTGATAAACATTTTAATGCGCAGACGCTTGCGTTTGTTCATGCTTAGCATCTGGTAAAAAATCTCAAAACCGCCACTCTTTGCAAGCCAGTCAATCGCGCTCATCTCGCTTAGCTGCGTATATTCACATCTGTCTCTTAAGAGTTCTAAAACTTTATAGTTATCCTCTGGCTTGATGAAAACAACCATCTGACCTACTTGTATATATGCGTCAAGAACTTCTACTTTTGCTTTTATAGCCTCTAAATCATGAGCAAACACCTCATCATCTTCAACAGAAAATTTCGGCACTTGAGGTGACACATAAAATCTGTCCGTGTAGTACGCTTTTTTCTGTACATCGTCTTTAGGTTTATAAGCTCTCATTACATCAACCTTTTAGCTTTTTGCGCTCTTGAAGCATGGTTCGCACGAATCTTTTTTTGTAGTAGCATAACACCGTACTGAAGCGTCTCAGGACGAGGAGCACACCCTGGAAGATACAGATCAACAGGGATGATTCTATCCACTCCCTGAACCGTAGCGTAAGTGTTAAACATACCGCCCGTGTTTGCACATGAACCCATCGAGATAACCCATTTTGGCTCTGTCATCTGATCATAAAGTCTTTTTATAAACTCTGCATGTTTTTTTGTAAGCGTTCCTGCAACTATCATAACGTCTGCCTGACGAGGAGAGGCTCTAAAGATTGTTCCAAATCTATCGAAGTCATATCTTGAAGCTCCACTTGCCATCATCTCGATACCGCAGCAAGCAAGACCGTAAGTAAGCGCCCAAATAGAGTTTGAACGTCCCCAGTTTACTATCTTGTCTATACTTGTTAGTGCAACCGGCAATCCGCCATTTTGCGTATAATTTATTTTATGTTGTGCCATTCAAGCGCTCCTTTTTTCCATGCATAAATAAAACCGATTGTTAAAAGCAGTATAAACATTAACATCTCGGCAAAACCAAACCATCCAAGCAGTTTAAAGTCAACCGCCCAAGGGAACATGAAGACTATCTCTACATCAAAAAGCAGAAAAAGCAGAGCAAAAAGATAGAACTGCGGAGAGATTCTGTTTGGCTGTTTTGTAATCTCAGGTCCACACTCATACACCGATAGTTTAATTTTTTCATTACTTTTAGCCGCTAATGCGCGACTTGCCAAACGTGCTATTACCGTCGTCGTTATAAATGCACCGAATGTCAGAAGAAAAAGTACAAACACCCCAAAATACGGATTTGAAGTCACTACATGCTCCATATAACCTACCTTTGTTATTGTTATTGTTTTAAAACGCATAAAAACATAAGTCGTTTGACTTAAATATTTTCACTTATTTTTTGGAAAAACAGTTACGTGGATTGTAGCAAAAAGAGTATTAAATAAAAGATTAAGAGGTTATTTGAAGTAGTTGCTGTTACTAAACACTACATGTTTTTTTGATTTTTTATTACTCTTGTGTAAAGCCGAAACACACATTTATGCCACTGTGGGAGAATCTCTACTTTTTATCATTTTACCTATCAACGGATTTTGAGAGATTCATTCACGGGGTGAGCAATATTTCTTCGCCCCCCCCCTTTTTTTTCTAATGGTTATCGTGCGATTTTTTTGAACCGTGGTCATGTCCGCCGCTGCCGGCTGCCATGTTGTGTATGCCCTCGACGAAATGGACGTACCTTACGTACGCTTCCACATAATCCCGACCCTCTTTGACACCCTCCTCTTTATGGGCATCTTTTTCTTTAGTCTCTTCAAAGCGCTTTTTGATGGCTGTTTCGACAGCTTGGGCTACTTTTTTGGCAAGAGCGTCAACCGAACCCGTTTCCAGTGCTTTGTCGGCCGCCGCTATTGCAGGTTCAACGTTGCCGGCAGGTTTAAGACCGGTATAAGGGGCGCCTTCTCCTGCGCGGTGAACACGCACAAGCGTTTCAAAGAAGTAACGGTCCGCCATCTCCTGCACATCTTCTCCTTTGGTGCGAACTTTCAGGGCACCGTTAAAAGCATGGGTAATTTCATTCTCCTGATGGGCATCTTTGACCCATTTTAAGACTGGAGTAATATCCTTTTTCTCTAGAGCAATCCTTGCATCGTTGAGAACAGGACCGTCTAACGTATCGCAGTGGGCGAAGGCATTGCCTGAGAATGCTACGGCAAGCAGAGGGATAAAACCTTTTTTAATATATTTTTTTAACATGTGATTCCTTTTTAATTTTGTTATGGGAGAGTTTATTGCAGATAAGTTAATAGGTTATTGATTAGTGTTTAAAACAAAAATAAAATTGTTTCAGATTGCGTCAAAATCGGAACAGTTTAAAAGCAAAAACGAAGAGTCTGCAACATAAAGTCGCCATTTATCGCTTACCTATGCATGGCTTAGTATAAAATCTTATCCTCTTTCGCGCTCCACACTTTAAAAGGCTCTAAACACTCCTCTCTGTCTATATTTTTAAACTCCAAAACTTCTTTTTCGTAAAACTTTTGGTCTCTAAAGCCTATCGCATCGGCGTCTTTGCTTGTTGCGCCATAATGTTGTTCATGTTATTTACTCTATCTTGTTTGTTTTTAAAATCTATACTTTAACTCTACACCGACCTCTTTGGTTGTATTTTTAGGTTCAGATTGTTCATATAATGTATATGTATACATACCGTCATAGTAATAGTTTTTTTCAGAATCTTCTATCTTCCAGTAGTTAAAAAAAGCGCCTATAGACCAACTCTGCTGCTCATAAGCAGAGTTTATTCGAAAACCGTAGCCGCTTTTTTGCTCATTTACGGGGTCTCCAAATACAATTGCTTGCCATGGACCTACATCCGAAAGATAGCTTTTTTGCTCACCCCATGCAAAATAGTCATACTCAATATTTGTTGAGATGCGAGCATCTTTGCCGACTTTAAAACGGTGATTAACCCCGATTGGAATATAGAGATAGTGGCTTGTTCGGCGGTATCCTCCGCTTCCAAGGTCTCTTAAATCATTCTCTAATACACGGTATCCGACACCTATATATGAGCCTAAAAGGAAACCGTCTACAATTTTTTCGTTAGCCACAACAAGACGCATTTCATACAAGTCATCTGGAACATCAGCCACTCCGGAAGCGCTTTTGTACTCTACGTCTCCCGTTGCATAACGAAATTCGCCTTTAAGATAATACGCATCAGCAAGGGTTTTAGTCGCTGAGGCAGAAAATCCATACTTTGTGCCTTTGTTAGACATAAAAAAAGCGCCCTCTACCTCTTCTTCGTACTCATAGAGGTATGACTGCACCCCAATTTCAAACGAGTCAACAGTTTTAAGAGAGAAGTTTCTCTCAGATGTATCTGCTTCAGCCAAACTAATAATCAAAAAACAAAATAACGATACTGCTATACTTTTTTTCATTAATCTCTCCCAGCTTAATTTTTAACATAATATCATAAGATTACAGAAAGTTACTTATTTAAAAATCCCATCAGCTTCTCACTGTCAAAACTTGCATCTTTCTCTTTTTTAATCTCTTGCTCAAAATCTTCTGTAGAAAGCTGTAGTTAAGAAAAATATCAAAAGAGAGTTAGCAATTTTTGGATTGACTCAAGTTCTATAACTAGTCTATAATAGTGCTAGATTTATATATTTAAAAAGGGCAAACATGCGACATAGAACTAAAACACACCTCTTAAGCAAAGAGCAGATAGAAGAGCTGTTTTTGAGAGCTGAAGTTGGACGACTTGGGACTTTTTCTCAAGATGCTTTTCCATATATATTGCCTATGCATTTTGTATATTTTGAAGATAAAATATATATGCATGGCTTGCCAAAGGGCAAAAAAATTGACAATATTGCGTTTAACCCAAATGTCTGTTTTGAGATAGATGAAATGTTCTCTTTGTTGCATGAAGGTGTTGAAAACCCTTGTGATGTAAACACGGCATTCAATAGCATTATCGCTAAGGGCACGGCTTCAATTGTTACTGATTTTGATGAGAAAAAAATCGCTTTATCTAAAATCGTAGAAAAATTTACACCACATTTGGCAGATAGAGAGATGCCTCTTAAGATGATAAATGCAACCGCTGTTATAAGAGTGGATATTTTAACATGTGTCGGAAGGTATTATAAATAAAGGGGAAATTTCTCCCCTTAAAAGTGATCTATTTTTCTTTGTTTAAAGACTCATAAGCAATCAGTATCTTTTTACGCTCAATTCCCCATCTATAACCGCTCATGGCTCCGCTTTTAGCTATAACTCTATGACATGGGATTAAGTATCCTATGTGGTTTCTTCCGATGGCACTTGCTACTGCTCTGGTTGCTTTTGGTTTATCTAGGAAGTTTGCTATATCTTGGTAGGTTGCGACTATCCCGTTTGGCAGATTTAAAAGAGCCCTCCAGACATTTATCTGAAGATTTGTTCCCTTTACAAATAGGGAGTATTTTTTATTTTTTATGAAGATATTCTCTAAGTACTCATTTGCGGCTTTTTCATCGAAACAAAGATTTGCATTTTCCCAAAGTTCTTTAAATCTGTTGAAAATTTCATTTTTATTATTATCAATAAAACCCAAATAACAGATGCCTTTGTCCGTAAATCCTATCAAAGCCTCTCCAAAAGAAGTTTCTCCGAATCCGTAAGTTATTAAAACATCTCTGCCCTTTTCTCTCCACTCTTTTGGAGTTACCCCGATTAGGTTTACAAAAAGTTCATGCAGTCTGCTTGAGCTTGAGAGCCCCATATCTAAACTGCTCTCAAGTATGGATTTAGACTCTTTTATATGCTCTTTTGCATAGTTTAGTGTCACGCTGTGTAAAAACTGCATAGGAGTAACGCCTACATACTCTTTAAATACTCTTATGAAGTGGTATTTGCTCATGCCGATATTTTTAGCGACTTCATCAATTGAAGGGTGCTCTTTGAAATTCTCATCAATATATTTGATTGCTTTTTCTATCTGTATATAGTTGCTGTTAAAAGTATGCATCGCCTCTCCAAACTCTCAAAAAAACCTTAGTAAGTAGATTGATTGTAAATTACAAAATTCCCAGCTAACTCTTCTAACTCTTTGTTTATTTTAGCATGGAGAACTTTATCTTCAATATTATCTAAAACATCGCAGATTTTATTTGCGATAAACTCAAACTCTTTTTCTTTCATGCCTCTTGCCGTTAATGCAGGGCTTCCTATTCTGATACCCGAGGTTATAAACGGTGTTCTCTTCTCTCCCGGAACTGTGTTTTTATTTACAGTTATTCCCGCATCTGCTAAAGCTGTATCTGCATCTTTACCAGAGAAAGGTTTGTCTAAAAATGAGACCAAAACAAGATGATTATCCGTTCCACCCGAAACAAGTTCAAATCCTCTCTCAAGCAGTACTCTCTCGAGCACTTTAGCATTTGCCTTTACCTGTTTTGCGTACTCTTTCCATGATGAATCTAGCACCTCTTTAAATGCAACTGCCTTCGCAGCTATAACGTGGACAAGCGGTCCGCCTTGAGTTCCGGGGAAAATGGCTGAGTTGATTTTTTTAGCAATCTCCTCATCATTTGTCATAATCACGCCGCCTCTTGGACCTCTTAGAGTTTTATGTGTAGTAGTTGTTACAACATCTGCATAAGGGAATGGGCTCATATGTTCCTTAGCAGCAACAAGACCTGCAACGTGCGCAATATCGGCAAATAAAATAGCACCGACCTCGTCGGCTATCTCTTTAAATTTCTTAAAGTCTATCTCTCTTGCGTATGCGCTAGCACCGCAAACTATGATTTTTGGTTGAGTTATTTTTGCAATTTCTAAAACTTTATCATAATTGATTCTTCCATCAAGTTCTACGCCATAATAAAATGCAGAATAGTTTTTACCTGAAAAAGATGGTTTGCTTCCATGAGTTAAATGTCCGCCATCAGAGAGATTCATACCTAAAATTCTATCTCCTGCTTGAAGGAGTGCCGCATAAACAGCAGCATTTGCTTGACTTCCTGAGTGAGGCTGAACATTGGCATAAGCACAGCCAAAGATTTTACAAACCCTATCAATCGCCAACTGCTCAACAGCGTCAGCTTCCTCACAACCGCTATAGTATCTTTTATATGGATACCCTTCCGCATATTTGTTAGTAAAAACACTTCCCATAGCCTGCATAACGGCTGGGCTTGTAAAGTTCTCACTAGCAATCATCTCTAAGTGATTGGTTTGTCTCTTTAGCTCTTTTTCAATAATTGAAAAAACTTCACTGTCTGCAACTTCCAAGCTTGCATTTGATATAAAACTCATCCTTTTTCTCCAATCTTTTATTTTTAAAAGAATAACCGAATCAAAAAGATTTAACAATCCAAAAATTGCTATCTTTGGTTTATCTTTAATAAAAGCTTTTTAAAAATAGGGTGTTGATTATGAGTATTGAAAAACTATTATTGAACTATTAGTAGAGTATTTTATCCCTTTTTGCACTCCATGCTTCAAATGGTTTCAAGCACTCTTCTCTGTCAATATTTTTTAACTCCAAAAACTCTTTTTCATAGAACTCTTTATCCCTAAAACCAATAGCATCCACATCGTCACTTGTTGCTCCGTAGTAAACTGTTTTAATATTTGCCCATCTTATCGCTCCCATACACATAGGGCACGGCATGCATGTAATATAAATTTCGCATCCGCTTAAATCAAAAGTTTGGAGTTTTTTGGAAGCTTTTTTAATTGCATTTATCTCGGCATGTAAAGTCGGGTCATTTTGTTTTATAACTTCATTATGAGCTTTTGAAATAATTTTGCCCTCTTTTACTATTACGGCTCCAAAAGGTCCGCCGTGGTTTTGTTCTACACCCTTAAATGCCTCTTTTACGGCTTGACGCATAAATTTTTTCATGCTATCTACCGGATAAAAAAATATCTTCAATCAACTTTACATATCCGCTGTTTGCCCCAATATGCTCTAAAACAGTAATCTCAATCTTATATTTTTTACTGCATACTTCACTAAGAGAGGGAATATCTTCTTTTACATGCTTTCCCGGAGCCAAAAAAAGAGGTAAAACTTTTATGGAGGTTGCACCGGCTTTTTTGAGAAGTTTTACGGCATTTTCAAAATCAGGCTCAGCTAATTCCAAAAAGGCCAACTCTATGTTTTGAATATTTTTTCTAAGCTCTTCTAAAACATTAAAACTTTCTTCATTTGAAGCTTTTACTTTACTTCCATGTGAAAGAAGTATATATCCATCCATCTTCTCTTCTCCTCTACTGCTATATCTAACTGAGATAATTTTTCATTGACAACTCATCAATATAATTTTATAAAAATCTTATTTATTTATAAATCCCATCAATTTTTCACTGTCAAAACTTGCACTCTTCTCTTTTTTTATCTCATGTTCAAAATCTTTTAAATAAAAAACAGGTTCCTCTCTTACAGCTACTTTATATGCGGTGTTTTTAATAATCAAGCTTATTTGTCCGCCTGTTAAAGAGTATTCAGCAAGCTCGTTTAGGTCAAAAGCCTCTTCATATGGCGCATGCAAAGGAAGCATTTTGTTCCAAAGGGAGAGCCTCTGCTCTTTGTTTGGCTTTTTGAACTCTATTTTGTAGTTAAAACGTCTTGAGAATGCTTTGTCAATGTTCTCTAAGAGATTTGTAGTAGCGATAAGAACGCCCTTAAACTTCTCAATCTGCTCCAAAAAGATATTCTGCATCTGGTTGTGCATCTGATCAGCCCCGCTGTTTGCTCCGCTTGAACGCGCACCCAAAAACTGGTCTGCCTCGTTTAGCAAAAGTATAGGTTCTGATTTTGTTTTTTCACACAAATCGTAAAAAGTGTCAAAAATTTTACGAACGTTTTTTTCGCTCTCTCCCACATACATGGAGAGAATTTTTGAGCAGTCAAATGCCAAAACCTGACGTTTAAGCGACTTTGCGAGCGAATATGCCGTCATGGTTTTACCCGTTCCAGCCGCGCCGTAGAAGATGATTCTTGCGTCAATGCCGCTTTTTTTATCTTTGATGCCCCACTCTACAAGCCTCCCAATAACCTCTTTATCAAGCTGTCTCATAAGATTTTTAAGAGTCTCTTGCGTCTCTTTTGCAAGTACGACATCTTCAAGTGAAGTCTCAGGCTCTACAAGCTCAAAAATATCCTGCTCATCTATAAGCGTGTTAAGTTTTATGCGGCGAACTTTTTTGTTTTTTTGCGGGTGGATGATGCTTTGGAGAATATCATCTACAATATAAAAAGCGCGCGAAATTCCCCCAAAAGGGTTTAACATCTCCTCATAATCAATGATTCCGTCATTTATAAGGTTTGAACCATCCTCCAAAAGTGAGCGGTTTTTTATGCGATCATACTCATCAAGCGATATTAGCTCTATAAGCGTGTTCATCTCGCGCAAAGAGGCATCCGTCGCGCTATACTCTTCACGAAGAAGGGCAAGAAAAATAACCTGCTCTTTAGCATCCATCTTTTTTTGTTTGAAGAACTTATCGAGTACTAGTTTTCCGGCAGTTTGAGCCACTCTCTCCTCTATGCGTTTTTCCAAGAGTTTTAGCTTTACCTGCGTTCTGTCAATGCCCAAAGAGTGCTCATGTACGTTTTGGCGGATTGCACTCATCTTTTGGTAGAGATCTATACGCAAAAACTGGTCTTGAAGATACTCAAGGTGATCAGAATAGGGCTTAATGTCGGGCAGTTCACTCTCGAGCGCACCATCTTGAAGCAGCTTAAGAAACGAAGGAGAGAGTCCGACTGCACTGTTTAAAAGCTCTAGCGGTGTTACGTCTGAGATTTTTATGGGAGTAAAGCTCTGCTGATGCAGCCAGCCGAGTTCTAAAAGAAGCTTTACCTCTGTTATGTGCTTAATAGCTTCATATTTTTCACTGCCGTACATCTCCTGCAAAAGGTCAAGAATCAAAGCATCATCTTCTCCGCGCATGTACCTTTTTGCAAGTGTTTGCAACAATTGTGCTTCTGTTTTACTACATTTTAACTGCGCGTAAATAAGTGTTTTTTCTATATTTTTTGCTTCTAAAAAATCGATTAATGTTTCCAAATATATCCTTAAAATTTATACTCTAAAGCCGATGAGACCATCAGCACGTTTGCGTTTGAAAACTCTCCATCGAGCGTGCCGTTTGAGACTGCCCTGTCCTCTCTTATAGAGTACAAAGCTGCCAATCCTATATTTATCTTCTCATTTATTTGATACCTTGAACCAAAAGAGAAAGAGACCGAGTCGCTGTCTGGCAGTTCAAATCCGAGCGTTGCATCCGGTGCAGGCGACTCGTCTATAACGACACCGCCCATGAGCGTAAGCTTCTGTAGTTTTTGCGTTATACCAAAACGAAAAACATCCGTGTCTCTGTAATTTTTTACTATCGGCGTGCCAAAAACGACATTTGTAACAGGATTTACACCCTCGCCATAGTTAAAATCAAGCTCTTTATACTCCGACCAAAAATTTCTCTCATAAACAAACTCAAAAGTTGTTTCGCTTTCCAATGTGTAAGCAACTGCGACATTTAAAAGTGCAGGAACCAGCACGCTTACCGATGCGCTGCTTGTCGAACTGTTTGCCAAATAAGAGAGAGTGGCATCGCCATCAATACTCAAATTTACTTTTGAACGGTACGTTAATGCAAGTTCCAATTCGGATATCGGTTTGTAAGATAGTGCCAAATTATACCCAAAATCTATAGAATCACCCTCCATGTCTCGTGATGCGATAGGCGAGCTGCTTCTCACTACTCCCTCTGAGTAGATTGCTCTAATACCCAGCGCAACGGCAATTTTATCGCCTATCGGTAGCGCAACACTCGGATTTACCTCAACACTTTGAAGCGAAAACTCCTGCGCACTGTAAATAGCGGGAGCATCATCCCACCTCTTTGAAAGTCCTGCGGGAGAGACTACGCTAAGTCCAAAACGTGCACCGCCAATCTCATGTGAGACATAGTGAAGAGAGGGAACGACA
Source organism: Sulfurimonas sp. (assembly GCF_014859695.1). Taxonomy (GTDB): domain Bacteria; phylum Campylobacterota; class Campylobacteria; order Campylobacterales; family Sulfurimonadaceae; genus Sulfurimonas. Next base: position 32,870 of record NZ_JACUTS010000004.1, read on the forward strand.
AAGTTCTCTTTTTTTGAGTCTATATCTATGCCCGCCGCTCTATAGTTTACATCGCTAAGTCCGATGTACATCAGATTTGCTTCCATAACAGATTCATTTTTCATAAAAACCATATTTGCAGGGTTGTAGTACGCCGCATCGGCACTTGAAACATGTGCAACATTTGCGGCACTTAGTGCAACCGAGTTTAAAGAGGTCTCGGGTATCTTATATCCCCCCGCAAACAAAGCGCTTCCCAGCATTAAAAACAGAGTAATATTTCTCACTTATCTTCCCCTCTCCCTTAATTTTCAAAAGAGTAAAGCAGCGCTATCTCTTCTTTCCAGATGCTATCGTCGATTGTTTCAAGAATAAGCGGGATGTCATCCATGCGCTCATCATTCATAATAAACCTAAAAGCATCAAGCCCTATTTCGCCCTTGCCCAAAGAGTGATGTCTGTCAACGTGCGAGTCAAACTTTGCTTTTGAGTCGTTTATATGCATTCCCATCAGGTACTTAAAACCTATGATTTTATCAAACTCACTCCAAGTTTTATCGTAAGCTTCTCTTGTTCTTATGTCGTAACCTGCCGTGAACATATGGCATGTATCTATGCAGACTCCGACACGGCTTTTGTCCTCTACTCTGTCGATGATTTGTGCCAGATGCTCAAATCTCCAGCCGAGATTGCTTCCCTGTCCTGCGGTATTTTCAAGAACCAAACTTACACCTTCCGTTTTCTCCAGAGTTCTGTTCATAGCATCTGCAATTTTGCCGAGACACTCATCTTCGCTTATCTGCTTAAGATGGCTCCCCGGATGAAAATTGAGTCTATCAAGCCCAAGCTGCTCACATCTCTGAACCTCATCCAAAAAAGCGTCCATCGATTTTTCTCTTTTATCCGCTTCTGGGTGACCGAGATTTATAAGATAAGAGTCATGCGGAAGTACATGACGAGGCAAAATACCGCTCTCTTGCAAAGCTTTTTTAAACTTCTCTATCGTCTCATTATCAAGCTCTTTGGCGTTCCATTGTCTCTGGTTTTTTGTAAAGAGTGCGAACGCTTTTGCTCCGATTGCCACTGCATTTGCCACCGCATTGAAAACGCCTCCGCTTGCACTTACATGTGCGCCTACAAATTTACTCATTTAAATCCTTTATCTTAAAAATTATGCCGTTTTTTCTATCTTTAAAATATACCGCATCTGAATTTACTCTATAGACTATATCTACATCTTCATCTCTTATATGCTGCTCAAATCCGTCTGCCGTTTTTGTTAGATTTTTCCCATCATAAATGGCATGTGAGAGCAGCATATTTTGCATGGTATCATCTGGATATGCGGCATTTAAATACTCTTTGTTAAACCCGCTTTTGCTCATGCACCCTTCACTGGTGCAGACTAGATGGTTTAGAGTTATCTTCTCTATACTTTTTCCCGCCATAAAGAGCTCAAGCTCTATGGATTTGTCACTGTTTCTAAGATAACCCACGTCTGAAAACTTCATCTTTGGCGATTTTATAGTGATGATTTTTGTCTGCGTATGTTCATAATTCTTGATGCTGCATGCACTAAAAAAAAGAGCAAAAACAAGTAGTATATATTTCATAATCGAATTGTACCTACATAAAATTAACTGCCATGTGTTATTCAAAGGTTGCTAAAATTCCAAAAAAATTCAGAGGAAATAAATGTACAACAAAATCCAATCGATAGTAGAGAGCAAGAGCTTTGTAAACTTCATAACCTACCTTATCATTCTAAACGGTATAACCATGGGGCTGGAGACTTCAAAAGAGTTTATGGCAAATTTCGGCGGAGTTACTTCTCTTTTCAACACTCTTGTTATCTCCATCTTTACCATAGAGATTGCGATGCGCATCTATGTTCACAGGCTCTCTTTTTTCAAAGACCCGTGGAGCATTTTTGACTTTAGCATTGTGGCAATATCGCTTGTTCCACTGAGTGCCGGTTTTGAGATACTGAGAGTTTTAAGAGTGCTAAGACTCTTTAGGCTTGTCACGGTCGTGCCTCAGATGAGAAAGATAGTCTCCGCACTTATCAGCGTTATACCCGGTATGCTCTCCATCGCAGCACTTATGAGTCTCTTCTTTTATATCTTTGCCATAATGGCAACACAGCTCTACTCCGAGAAATTCCCCCAGTGGTTTGGAACTCTGGGCGAATCTTTCTACACCCTTTTTCAAATTATGACGCTAGAGTCATGGTCCATGGGAATAGTACGCCCTATCATGGAGGTTTACCCGCTGGCATGGATGTTCTTTGTTCCGTTTATCTTTGTCGTAACCTTTGTTATGATAAACCTCATAGTAGCTATAGTAGTTGATGCGATGTCGATTATAAACAAAAAAGAAGAGGAACATATTGTAGAGGAACTACATGTAGTAGAAAATCACACAAGCAGCGAACTAGCTATGCTTAGAGAAGAGATTTCGGAGTTAAAGAGTCTGCTAAAAGCGAGCATTAAGAGCTAGAGAACATATTTCTAGCTCCAGAAGTTTCTATAGCCTAAACCCATGTATGATTCCTATATAGAATATAGAAAATATATTACATACACATCGCCGGATACATGGGATTTTAGTATTTAATTATTGCTTACTCTTGCCTTTTCATAATTATTAATAAGTTCTAAGTTATAAACTTTAACCCATTTATGAAGAGATATTGCATCAAGTACCCACCAGATAAACATTGCAATTAATCCAATATAACCAACTACTATTATCATAGTAAAAAAACTTACTATTGTAATAACTAGCATAGTAACCGCATTACTTTTACCCATATAAAAACGATGTGCTCCAAAAAGTCCAAGAAACCACCATAATATATACGCCACCACAGGGTTCTTTTTCTGCTCTTCTAATCTCATCTGATCTACATTTACACTCATTTGGATCCTTTTATATTAAACTTTACTAATTATTATTATTTTTTATATTTTAGTCAATAATAATGTGATAATTTTGTCATAATAATGTCCAGTGTTACAATATGTATCTTAAAATAATTTTGCGTCAATATATATTAAATACTGCTTTTGTATCAAAATATAAAGAAGTAAAAAATATCTTTGCAATTTGCCATATTTTAAACCTACATGTAGAAATTTACCTATAATCGCATTTATGAAAATACACATAGATATAGACTGCTTTTTTGTCAGTGCCGCCCGCATCAAAGAGCCTTTTTTAGAAGGTAAGCCTGTAGCCATCGGCGGGCGGAGCGATACGAAAATATTTAACAAAGATGCCAAAAAACAGACTGTCAACTTTGAGAACTCGGGTTCTTTTGTGCCTACTTTTTACAAAGCTTATGAAGAAAAGGATGACGACATAGACGCTTTTAAAGATGCAGATGGGCGAGTTCGCGGCATACTTACGACTTCAAGCTACGAAGCAAGAGCGTATGGCGTGAAGACTGCCATGAGCATTAGAGAAGCGCTTTCATTGTGCCCTCATCTCATCATAAAAGCTCCCGACATGTCGCTCTATCAAAAACTCTCGCATGAGCTTCACAACTTTTTGTCTTCCAGAATCCCGCTTGTCGAGCAGGCGAGTATAGATGAGTTTTACGGGGATCTTAGCGGGTGGATAGATGATGAGGATATACCAAGATTTATCGATGATTTACGACATGAGATAAAAAAGATTACACTGCTTCCGGTCTCAATCGGTGCGGCACCGACACGCTACATTGCAAAACTTGCCACTTCACATGCCAAACCTTTTGGCTGCAAAGTCGTCCGCCACTATGAGGTGCAAAGTTTTATAGAGAAGATTCCCGTCGGTGCGTTTTCCGGTATCGGCAAAAGCATGAAGGCAAAACTCCAAAGCGCGCAGATTCACACGCTCGGAGAGTTGAGCAGAAGAAGAGGCACGCTTGAGTCATGGAGCCCTTATGCAAAAGAGCTTTACGCCAGAGTTTGCGGACTTAGCGATGATGAAATTCATACAAAACATGTACGCAAATCCATAGGAATTTCACGAACATTTGACCCGCTCTTTGATAGAGACGAACTTAGAAGAAGAGTGCATGTTCTAGCCCGCCATCTCAGTTTTGCCATCTTGAAACTCAAAGTGATTCCTACAGTTTTTCATCTCTCTCTTGCCTACGAAATGAGTCAAAAATCACATAAGAACATCACTCTGTGCGAGATTTTTACCGAGAAAAAATTTGACTCTTTGTGCGTAACGCTCTTTAATGAAGCAGATATCCATAAAAGACTCCATGTTATCCGCTTAAGCATAAACTGCTCAAGTTTTACGAGAGAGTCAAGAAGAGGGCTTTCACTTATAGGCTTTCATGACGAACAAAGGATGCAAAAACTGACCGAGCATTCGCAAAACATACGAGAAAAATACGGCATCGATATGTTGAAATGGGGAAGTGAATTATGATAGAATAAATCAATGATAAAAAACAGACTCTTAGAGCAGTTCCGCTCCTTTTACTCAAGAAATTATCCAGATGACATGGAGACGCAGATTGAGTACTTTTCAATCTTTGGCGGACTCGGTTGGGAGATAGATACCACTAAAGATATAAACGCACTTATAGAAGAACTCATCTTAAATAAATTTGTACTGCTTAGAAAAAAAATAGAGGATTTAACTCTTGCGGACAAGGGGTGCCTCCGTCTTCTTCGTGCTTTGGCGGTTGGTGATAGAAAGATATTTTCAGCATTTAACAGAGCGGGACTTAACAATGCAAACGGAGGAAGTGCACTTAACTTTTTAGAACAAAAAGGGCTGATTCAGATAGAGTTCTCAAGAGAGGAGCCGGCTCGCAGCCTAAATCCAAAAGGCAAACTAAGAAGAGAGGTGGCGAGATATAGAATCTCTCACAAAGTTCTCTTTACGCACCCATTCATAAGGTTTTGGTTCTACTTTATCGCCCCGCATGCAAGAGAGATTGAAGCGCTCAAGTATGAGACCTTCTTTAAGGATTTTTACAAAAGAAGACACAGCTATACAAGTCTGGTTTTTGAGGAGCTCTCGGAAGTTTTGCTAAACTACAACCTCAGAGACGCACAGATTTTAAGCTCAGGAAGCTATTGGGATGCGAATGTAGAAATAGATATATTGACTATTACAAAAGATGAAAAAATTTACGTCGCTGAGTGTAAATGGTCAAATCACAAAGTCAACAAAAGCGAGTGGCATAAGCTTCTGGACAAGTGTAAAAAACTCGGTATTGAACCTACTCAGGCAGTTATTTTTTCTAAAAGAGGTTTCTCAAAAGAGCTGCTTAGCCATCAGGGTAAAAAACTTGCCCTCTATAGCGCGCAGGATTTTGAAGCACTTGTAAAAAGTGCAAAAAAAGAGGAGATTATAGATAACTTTTTTTAAGCTCTTAGCGCAGAATATGCCTCTTGAAGAAGTTGAAACTTCTGCGTATAGTGTTCTACCATGTGTGGAGCTTCTTGCAAAATTTTATCGGGATGGTACGCTTTTGCAAGTCTTTTATAGCTGTCTCTTAGAGCGCTTTGACTTGCTCCTACCGGACACTGCAGGATTGCGTAAAAATTGTTTTTTTGTGTATCTTCGTCCTCTTTGCAGAGACTTCCAAAACTATATTTTGCAAAATCACTATATAGCTTGCTCATAAAACGGTTGTTGTAGCTATATTTTATCTGGTAGTGCAAAACATGGCGCTTGTTAAGAGCTCTCTCCAATCTCGCTTTTGCCTTATATTCGGAGACATCAAGCACTAAAGAGACATCGGTTCCTCTCTCGACATAAACTTCAAGTTGCGAACGCAGATAACTTAGAATCCAGGAGTTTGGATAATCAAGCGAAATAAGCACCGTATCGCTATTGTAAGCGTAGAGATTGACCGCTATCTCTTGGGGCTCTTCTTGTTTGCCCAGCTCTATTCGAATTGGCTGATTTCCAAATTTAATAAGTGAACGAAGAAAAAATTCGTGTGAAAAATCATGTTTTGCGGCATGATGTTGAGAGAGCTGGTTTATAAATATTTTTCTATCATCCGCCAAAGTGTCGTTTCTAAAGACCATTACAGCTTTTGGTAAAAAAAGCATCCCTCTTGAGTGATGATTTAAAAAATCCTTCATCCATTGAGTATTTAGCGTATCAAAATCTGTAGTAACAAGAATAAGGCTATCTCTTAATACTATATCCATCAACTCAACCCTTTTTTAGACTCTTTTGCTATCTACATTGTAGCAAAAATGGTTCCAAATTAGCAGATGTTTTTATACATTTGGGGTTGTCTGTCTCTTATGAGTCCCCAATAGTGTCTCAGTTTCTGATTCTCTTCTATGTCAAACTCTGCGTAGAGTATCTCCTCTTTGTCCCTAGAGGCCTCTGCAATTTTTGCTCCAGCGTAGTCTGTTATAAACGATGAGCCGTAAAAGTTGAGCGTGCAACTCTCGCCAACCTCTTCGCCAATTCTGTTTGCGACAACCACTGGAACGGTATTTGTCGCGGCATGTCCCATCTGAACTCTCTGCCAGTGCTCTTTTGAATCGAGATGAATCTCAGGTTCGCTTCCGATGGCTGTCGGGTAGAAGATAATCTCCGCACCCATAAGCGTCAAAGCTCTTGCCGTTTCACAGAACCACTGATCCCAGCAGATGCCCACGCCTATTTTTGCGTACTTGGTATCGTAGACTTTAAAGCCCGTATTACCGGGTTTGAAGTAAAACTTCTCCTCATATCCGGGACCGTCGGGAATGTGTGTTTTGCGGTAGTTATCCATAATGGTGCCATCCGCATCCGAAACAACCAAAGAGTTGAAATAACCCTCTTCACTTTTCTCAAAATAGCTGATTAAGATAACCGCTTCAAGCTCTTTTGCAAGATTGCCAAAGCGTTCTATAAGCTTGTTGCCTTCTCTTGGAGCTGCCCATGAGAAGTACTTCTCATCCATATCTTTGCAAAAGTATAAACCCTCAAAGAGTTCGGGAAGAAGTATGATTTGCGCACCGTTCGCGGCAGCTTCTCTTGCCAATCTCTCGGCTATGTCTATATTTGAAGCTTTATCTTCACTCATTTGCATCTGAAGGGCACTAACCTTAACCATCTTCTACCTCACTAAACGCTTTTAGCTTTTTCCATCTTTGTTCTCTCAAACTTCATCTTGTCTTGAAACTTTTTGCTTCTATCTTTTGCGAAAAGCTGCATATCTTCGATCTCATCCATCTCATCAACAATCTCGACACCCAAAAGAGTCTCTATCGCATCTTCAAGTGTAACAACACCGACTGTCTGACCATAGCTGTCGTAGACTATAAATAGGTGAGTCTTTCTCTTGACAAAAAGATCTATAAGATGCGGAACAGGTACATTTTCGGAGACCATATGCACTTCATGTGAGATACTCTCTAAAGTCATACTGTCGTTATCTTCATTGCTCTCTTCAAGAATTTTTTGACTAAAAACAATACCCACAACGTCATCAAGCGTCTCTCTATAGATAGGAATACGAGAGTGAATATACATACGGTCATCTTCTACCGCTTCTTCGATTGTTGTTTCTGCCGGTAGAGAAAAAACAACACTTCGCGGTGTCATAATGTCTTTTGCTTTAATATTTTTTAATTTTAAGAGATTCTCAATTAGGTCACTCTCTTTACTGAGAATCGTTCCTTCTCTCTCACCCATGGCAACGACTGCCATAATCTCATCACGTGAAAAATTGCTTTGATGCTTTTTGTTTCTTGAAATATAGTTGGTCAAAAATGATGAAAACCATGTAAAAGGCGCGCTGATTGTCATCATAAATGAAATCACATATGCCGATGGAACCAAAAGTTTTTTCCAGTAAAGTGCGCCGATAGTCTTAGGAATAATCTCTGAAAAATATAAGATAAGAAGTGTTACGACAAAAGCAACCAGTGCTTGCCACTCCTCTCCAAAAAGAATCTGCGCTTGAGCACCGACACCGGCAGCGCCCATTGTATGCGCAAAAGTATTGACCGTTAAAATCGATGAAATTGGTTTGTCAATATTTGATTTTAAACCTTTTAGCTTGTTGACTAACTGTTCATTTTGGTCTTTTGATAAGCTTTCAATATATGAGTTTGTACTTGATAGTAAAACTGCTTCTAAGATTGAGCAGAGAAACGATATAAAAATGGCAAGTGAGAGGTAAACAATGAGCAGAGTCACAGAACTGCTCCCATGAAAACGTGGGTAAAACTACGCGAGGCCGGGTCGCTTTGGGTCATTTAAAATTTCCTTTTAATTTTTGCGCAAATTATAGCATATTATAGTTACTGCCTGTTTAAAAAAGCTTAGCTTATATCTATATACAAGCAAACTCAACAGTGCACTGCGAGCCAAATGCTCTCTTCATTAGGCTTTGTCCAGGAGACTCTGTGCTTTTTATGTGCAGGAATATTTATATAATCCCCCGCCCTTAGCCTTACCTCATCCTCGTTCAAAAAAGTTATAACCGCCTCGCCTTTGAGTAGAATCACCCACTCATCCCTTCTTTGGTCATACCACTCAAACTCAGGCGTAGCGTGCCCGTAGGAGACAATTCTCTCTATTTTTACCCCGTCTTTTAAAAATAGCTCTTCAAAAAACTCCTCATCCGCAGGTTTTGGGATGTTTTCAAAGATGTTTTCACTCATAAAAGCATGCACTCACATATCCGACAACTCTATCAGTGTCTCCGCTAGCATCTGCACTTGTACTATAGTCAAGCAGTTGTGACTTCAAGCCGAATTTTTTTGCACTAAGAAGCACTGCTTCAACACCAATCTTTCCACATGCCTCACATCCGCTGTGGAGTTTGCCTATATCAATATTCTCAATTGCTTCAAGGCAGATATTGTCAAGCCTTGCCGCGTTGCTAAGAGAGTGAAAATGGCTTAAGTCCGTACTTATGATAACACCGCAATCCTTGTTGCTCAAAACATAATCTATGATTTGGCAAAGCTCAGAAGCATCTGCGTATGAGTAGACAATCTCCACTATCTGGGCATCCTCGATATAGTGCTTTATGAATGGAAACTGCACCTCTGTGCTGTGTTCTTGATGCGCTTCTAGAACACATGGAAGATTGAACCTCTCTTTTATTGCCAGATGCAACGAAGCCGAGCTCTCTATATCTCCAAGCGGCGTCTCGTAGGAGCTAAAATCGCAAAGTGATGCTCCATCAAAACCAATCTTATGCGAAGGTCCCATAACGACAAACTTCTTTACTCCACTTTGGCGCAAAACTCTATATGCTATATTCGCGCTGTAGCCTGAGTAGATATACCCTGCATGAGGAACTATTGCAACTCTTGATTTTAACTGCGGAAGACTCTTTTTTTCATCATAAACAGTGCTAAAGTGTTCAAAATATCTCTCTATCTCAACCGCTCTTCCCGGATAAAAAGCACCGCTCACGCTCATCTTTCTTTTCATCTTAAACTCCTGCTTTTGTTGCTACTCCAATGGAGGTATCTTCTCAAAATCTTCGTTTATCGCCTGAACTCTATACCTGTATATATCAGGATACTCTTCATATACCAAGGGGCTGAGTCCGGCTTTAATGCTAAGATGCTCCAAAAACACTTTTGGCGACTTTAGCTCTTTCCAAACTTGAGGCAGAAATGTCCCCTGATGCCCTTTATGTTTAAAGATAAGACCATCCAACTGAGGTTCTACTTTTGTAAGCAGATCCTCAAAATCTTCATACTCCAAAATTTCAGGCTCGCTAAGAACAGAAACTTCTATATTGATATGTGAAAGCTCTTTTTCGTTAAGCGGATGAAATCTCGGATCTTTAAATGCAGCAGATTTTGCATTTTGAAAAACATCTTCATAAAGTGAACGATGCGCAACCAAGGAGCCTATGCATCCTCTTAGATGATGGTCGTACTCCAGTGTTACAAATGTAGCGGCACTATTTTTCAAAAAGGGGTACTTCTGTAAGAGCTTCTCTTTGTCAAAATCATATGCGCTGCTAAACTCTTCAATTATGGCATGTTTTGCGATTTGTAATAAAACAGCATCTATCATTAAAGCCCCTTTTTATTTAACCAATCGTTCATTTTACAACTTTAAACTTTATGAAATAATAAACATTTTTTTTAGATTAACCTACTATCTCTTTTAATGCATCTTCAAATTTTTCATAATGAAACTCAAAGCCGTTCTCACGCAGCTTTGTAGGGTATACCTCTTTCGAGTCAAGAACTACATGTGCGCCCTCTCCAAAAATCAACTTTATTAAAAAGGCGGGAACACAAAAAAATGTCGGTCGCCTTAACACCTCTCCCAAAATCTTTGTCTGCTCAATGTTTGAGATAGGGTAAGGCGCGGTAAAATTTACAGAACCGCTGATAGCAGGTGTTTTTATAATAAACTCTATAGCCCTTAGGAGATCTTCTATATGTATCCATGAGACCATCTGAGTGCCTCTTCCCAGCTTTCCTCCGACTCCCATCTTAAAAGGAGGCAGTATCTTATCCATAGCGCCACCCTCTTTGGCAAAAATAACGCCAAACCTCATCGTCACGACCCTTACGTCAAAGGCTTTGGCTTTTTCTGCCTCCGTTTCCCACTCTAAACAAAGAGCAGAGAGGAAATCATCGGCATACCTCTTGGAGCTGTCATCATGCGCTATATTTGACTCATAGATTCCAACCGCTGAAGCGCTTAAAAAAAGCTTGGGCTTCTCTTTGCAAACAGCGATAGCATCAACCAGTTTTTTTGTAGTCTCAATGCGGCTGCTGCGAAGCTTTTTTTTATAACTCTCACTCCATGGAGCCAAAATAGTAGTACCGCTTAGATTGATTAGAACATCACACTTCTCAAGCTGCGCTGCCATATTCTCCACGGAGGTGTCTTCGCGTACCCTCAAGCCCACTATCTCATTGTGATTTGGGTTGAAAAACTCCTCAAGTTTTGAGCCTACTAAACCACTTTTCCCGCAAATAGCTATCTTAAGCCTGTTCCCTATCGCCATCTAAAACTCCTTGAGGTTATACATCTGCTTTGATTATATGTTTAAGTTAATAAAAAAGTCCTTATAACTGATGTTGCGCACTAAAGTTCCAAAAGCACGGTATCTCTTCTTGTGGCTTCAAACTTCTTGCATCCGCTCTCAAAAGCTCCGCTCTCGCCTATCAAGATGCACTTGTGTTTTGCCCTCGTAACGGCGGTATAGATGAGCTTTGTATTGTGCATAATGTAGTGTGAAAAACTCATGGGAATGACGACAATGTCATACTCCATCCCTTGTACTTTATGGACGGTTAGCGCGTAAGAGAGCATAAGATGGCTCTTCAACTCCTCATACTCATAAACTACCACGACATCCTCATTCGGGTAAAAAACGAACACCTGTTCATCCTCCTCTTCTATCTTAAAAAAAAGTCCGCTCATACCGTTAAATATGCGCCTGATTGCCGAATCTTCGCCATTTTTATACCCCTCGCCGCTCCATGAGGTCATGTTTTCATTTTTCGTATGCACCACTTTGTCCATAAGCCTAAACTCTACGCCGCCCTTTTTTACGCACTTTTTGGGGTTTGGGTTGAAGTAATCCTGCAAGACGGTGTTTAAGTTGTTTACGCCCAGAGTTCCACCCTTCATGGGAGTAATAACCTGAAAATAGTTCAGATACTCTTTTATCTGCTTATTGTTGAGTCTGTACCTTGCTTTTTCTATTGATTCTACGACCTTGTGGGCTATCTCGGCAACTATTTGCGCGGAGTTATTCTCTCTCATATCCTGCAGCTCTTTTTGAGAGAGTTGGTTTTTCAAAACATAATAGTTCTGCATAGAAACATCCAAAAACTCAAAATCTTCATATGTTTTTCTATACTCGGGAACAATCCCCTCTCGTATATCGTTTGCGATAACCGTTATGGCTTTGTCTTCACTCTGTCTGTAGATTTTTGTAAGCTTTACAATGGGTGCGAGCTCCAATGTCAAAACATCGCTCAATACATTCCCCGCACCGATGGGAGGGAGCTGCGCATCATCGCCTACGATAATCAAGATGGCATTTTTGTCTATTTTTGAAACCAGCCTTGCAAAGAGGGAGGAGTTTATCATGGAGGCTTCATCTATTAAAATAACCGAGTAGGGAAAGTTGTCCCTGTCTTCAAACTTAACAAGCAGACTCTGGATAGTTGCGCTCTCATACCCCGTCGTATCGGCGATGCGCTGCGAAGCTATACCGCTAAGAGCACATGTCATTATCTCTTTTTTGTCATATTTTATATTGAGCAAATCCAGAACTGTTTTAGAAGTCGTACTCTTTCCCGTTCCGGCGTAACCTACCAAAAAGAGTATTGATGCACCATCGTTTATCTTCTTTACCGCCTCTTTTTGCTGCTCCCCCAACTGAAGCTCTTTCTCTTTTAAGAACTCGTCAATATTTTTTACAAACCCGTCGTTTTGCAGCTTTGCTCTTCTTTTAAACTCATCATATAAATATTTCTCCGCATCATAAAGGCGCGCAGGAGAGACACGATTGTTTTTCATCAAAACAATGCTCCCCTCACTAACCCGCTCAATCAAAATCGCCTCATAGAGATAATTTTTGTCACTAAAGAGAAGAAGTTCATTAAGCTCGCTAAAGAGTATCTCTTTTGCCACACATGAGTTGCCCTGCTGTTCGCAGTAGTTGAGCAGTACATAATCCATTGCCGAACCTATGCGGTTTTCATCGCTTGGATTTACCCCCATCTTAAGGGCGAGCTCATCGGCACGTTTGAAGCCTATGGAGTTTATGGAGGTTAAAACGTAGGGATTGTTTTTTATCTTTGCACAAGGCTCTTCAACGTCCCTCATGGCAGTTGCAATAGTTGTTAAAAATGCGGGGGAAACATCGTAAGGGCTTAAAAACTCCCCTATTTCACGCATGGAGCGGAACTTTTTCCATGAAGCCTGAATCTTCTTCAGCCGCTTCTCTTTGATGCCGCTAAACTCCAAAAGTCTCTCTATATCGTTGTCTAAAACCTCGACAAGCCCCTCGTTTCCGAAATGCTCTATAAGCTCAGCCGTAAGTTTTTTCGTAAACCCTTTTACGATTTTGTTGAGAAAGAAAAAGAGTTCGTTTTGGTTCACTTTTATCTGCTCAAACTTAAAAGTTTTGCCATACTTTTTATGCTCTTCCCAGTGCCCCTTAAGAGTAACCGCAGAATCCTTAAGATGTGAGACAGCGCTCTCAAAGTAAGAGCCGCTAACCTTCTCCCCGCCTTTCAAAACGGCAATAAAAAAAGCCTCTTCTTCAAAAAGGATTTTGTCAATCTGACCTATTATGGTTTCATTCAATATTTAAACCTTCATCAGCCTCAAGCAAAAACCTATCTATACTTAGCACTTCCACACCACTGAGTGCTTCATTTACATCATAAGTTATCAAGATACATCTGCTATCCTCTTTTTTGAACTCTCCAAAAGCGTTTAACTCTCTTTTTTTTGTTTTTTCATCACTTATATCATACGCAACTTGATACAATCTATTTTGCGTATAAAAATCGACCTCTTGATTATCTTTCCTGTATGTGACTTTTTCATCTTTTTTATATAGTTCGTTAAATACCAAATTTTCCAAGGCAGTACCTAGATTTTTTGTTCTGTTTACTCCTAGATTTAAAAAACCGTTATCGCTCAAATAGAGTTTTTTAGCAGATTTTATTTGCGAGGTCAGTTTATCGTGATGTGCAGAAATAGTATGGATTAAAAAATTGTCTTCAAAATAGCCGATGTACTCTTTTATCATTTTTGGATCAACACTTAGTTTTTTAGCCAATGAGCTGTAATTTAGCGTGGTTGCAGCATTTGAAACAAGATAATAAAAGAGGTCTCTTATGATTTGAGAGCTTTTAATGTTGTATCTTGGAACTATATCTTTTAGTATGATATCTTCAGCCACATTCATAAGATACTCTTTTTTTAGCATCTCATCGTTATTTGACAGCACTGAGTAGTATCCGCCCCATTTGAGGTACTCATCCATAGCTCTGCTTATCTCGATTTTGTTTGCCGCTCTTTGAATTTTTGTGGAAAAATCTATCTTTTTAAAATGTAAAAATTCCCTAAAATTAAAACTATGTATCTCAAGCCTCAGCACTCTGCCAGTTAAAACGGTTGCATAGTTTGAAGTTAAAAGCGATGCGTTTGAACCGGTTATAATAAATTTGATATTGGAGTTCTCATATTTTGATTTTACAAAGATTTCCCAATTTTGAAATATTTGCACCTCATCTATAAAAAAATATATCTTCTTCTCTCTGTTTGGATTTGCAAGTTTTAAGTACGCATCAAAAATCACTCCAAGATATGAAGCGTCATCCTTATATGGTATAAATTCCGGCTTTTCCAAGTTGATGAAAAATATATTTTTTGCTTCAACACTTTTTAATAGCTCACGAATGAGCAATTTTGCCAGAGTGCTTTTGCCTACTCGTCTCGCACCAACAAGAGCCAAAATCTCTTTTGTGCCAAGAAATTTCAGAGCTTTATCTAAAATTTCTCTTGAAACAAAGTCGCCATATATATTCTGATTTACCCAATGTACATTATCTTCTAAAAGAATTGAATCCATATTTATATCCTAAATAAAGAATGTATTCCTAATAATACACTACTTTTAAGAATTTTTAGCTTTTTTTGAATATGAAAAGATGTTCATGCATAGTTTTTAGACATATGCTTAAAAAATAGCTGTGTAAAACACTACTTGAGAGGGGGGGTGCCCTCGGATGTGCAGTAGTTCAAATTTTCCCTGTCGTAGTATTTTTATTCTATGGCATTTTTGGCTGCAGTTTGTTTGTCCATACAATATTTAACCATTGAATAATCTGTCCCCCATTTGTTTGAACAAAAATTTTTAATTTCGTAGCTGTAGTAGCTTAAATCTATTGTATTTTTAGCCTTTGTTTGTTTATCTATGCAATATTTGACCATTGAATAGTCAACTCTCCATTTGTCACTACAACTATTTTTAATGATAGTGTCAATCCTGTTTTTTTCTTTATTATAATTTTGCATGGCATTATTATTTTCAGAAATTATTTTTTGTTTTTTCTTTTTAACACTAGTTGCTTTTTCGGCTGCAATTTTTAATTTTTTTTGTTTTTCTTTGAATTTATCAGAGGATGCATACGCTATTTTATCCTCAACTTCGGTTAATGATAAATTTTCATTTAAACTTGTTTTTTTGCAACTGTTAAAAGCATGTTCATGAATTACTTTGGTTTTATATTCTGATGCTTTGATTTTACAATATTCATTTATTTTATCTCGTATCTTAAGTCTATCTCTTTGCTTTTTCATTTCTTCAAACTTTTTCTTTTCTATCTGTTGTTGCTTGGCAAGCTTTTCTTTTTTTAATTTTTTTTCTTTATTAAGATAATATTTACGGTATGTTTCTTCTTCTAAGTCTAAATCAAAGTTTATTTTTATAGAAGTAAAAATTAAATCTGATGGGTAGGAGGTTAATTCACTAATATTGTTTCGTTTTTTAAAATAAATTTTTCTCTTAATTGTTTCTGATTTTGCTACTTCAATATCATCATAAGTCATAAATGATATTGAAATTTTTGTATAAATAAAATCACTGTGTAACCCCTTTGCAATTGCACCAAAGTCAGCCCAATTTCCAGTTTGTTCTTCTATTGATTTTAAAACAAAGTTCCAGGCTACAACATTATCAAGATAATTTATTTTTATATTTGTATCTATAGCAAAAGGCGTTGTAGGGTTTTCTTTATTAAGTTTAAATAACTCGGTTGTTTTATATTTACGATATTCTTCTAAATCAATAGCCTCTGTAAGATTAAAAAGTATAGAAATTATTAAAAAAAATTTCATCTATTACTGCCTTTGTTTTCCGTCGTAGTAGATAATTCAACTTTTGAATTTTTTACTAGTAAATTAAACCTTTGCAGTAATTCTTCTGTCGCATTGTAAAACTTTGCATTATCTAAATCTTTATAAGAGAACATGTAACTTTGCTCTCTGCCTTCAATTATGATTTTATTTTTATCTCCTCTGAAATAATCTATTTTAAGTATGTCATAAATAATTCTATCTTTAACATATAAAGTTGGAGTATTTTCATATTTGTTCTTTAAATATTTTTGCTCCTCTTTTTTTGTCATTTTTGTAGTATTGCTATGGTTTATATTATTGCTTTTAGATATTTTTGCTGGGGAAGGACTGTATGGTTCTTTTAAATATCCCCCATTATCATCTTTTTTGCCCATGTTTGCTTTTACTTTTATTCTGGCAATATCAGCGTTAACTTTTTCATCTAATAATTTTCTTTTTTTATCATATTTTTTATGAATGTTTTCCCTCTCTTGGTCTAATTGAACAAGTTCCCTCTCTAGCCTTGCTTCTTTAGAATACATTGCTTTTAATCTTATTTCTTCGAGAGCCAAAACCGATTTAAAATACTCATCATTCCCAAACATACATTGACTTAAAATAATAATAAGATAAATAATTGACAAAAATTTCATGCAAGTCCTTTTTTTACATCAGTGCTTATAATTTTTATAAAATAAAAAAACACATTTAAAATAGATTAATATGGTATCATAATAAACTAAAGGCTGTGATGAATACTTGTATTTTGGTTAATTTAAGGCGTATTAATAATTTAAAAAGACATATTGTTAAATGATAAGATACAGAAAGTATTTAAAAGTTTAAATCTCTCCAGTAGCACCATCTTTTAAAATCTCCAATGACTCCTCAAAACCCTCTGCCTTACCACCAACAAATTCATTAAAACCATACTCTTCTATTTCAACAGATTCACAAATATCAATTTTCCAAAGATTTCTGTACTCTTTTGCTGCAGTCTCAATTTGCTTTAGAACATCGGCATGAACTATTTTTTCAATAAAACCTTTTGACATCAATTGCAATGTTTTTAAATCCAAATGTTGTAAATTTTCTACCAGTTCAAAGTCCTTAAATTCATCACTATTTAAAACTTCATCAAGCATCTCTTGGGAAACCTCAACATCATACAGCTCATCATCTTCATCAAAATTTATACAAACAATTTTAAATGGAAAATAAAAAGATGGATTATCCAGCAAATATCTTAAAATTTTCAGTGCTAATTCTTTTGAGATAGGCATTACTTAACTCCTTTTTTTGGATCTTAGCAAAAAAGAATAGAAAACAAAGCGATATATCTATTGTAATATATATTTTCCTAGACCCTCAAATTTTAAGTAATTTTTATCTCTTAAGACTTGAAGCTGTTGCCTGATTTTTGCTTGAACATTATTGTTATCTGGATGCTTGAGTTTAAGATAAGTTTCAAATTTATAAATATCATGGAGCGTAAAATCTTTTTTATCAAGTTTTTCAATACATTTTAAAATATCAAGTATCCAACCTTTGGATTTGATATTATGAGACTCTTTTAAAAAACTTGTTTTATGCCACTCTTCTAAAATTTTATCTTTACTTTGTATCTTGGAATCTTTTACATAAAATATTTTACCACTATTTGGAATAGTATCGAGAAGAATATTGCATCCTACCCATCCCGCTCTTCTAGCTGTTGAAGAGAGCGGGTTTCGCTTTTCAATGATTTCTGGAATAAAAAAATGTTTGGGAATAACTATAAAATTAGAGATATCAAGAGTGTTTTTATCATAATTCAAAAAGAAGAAGTTAGGATTTGATTCACTTTGCAGGCGTTCAATCATCGTAGTATAGGCACCATCGACAATTTTTTTACCCATTTTGTCTTTTTTACTTTTTAGCTCATAATCTTCACTGCATTTAGAACAATAAAAATCAGCAACAGGTTTGTTGTTTTCATAATTTGAAAGATAACTTCCGCAATTTGGACAAAAAATATTTTTTTCAACCCAACTTTCAGTAAGCACCCTAGCTATTTGCGATTTATTTTCATACCCCGATGATAGCGATATATCAAATCCTAAATCCATTTTATAAACGGCTGATACTTTGTAAAGCTGGCTTGGTTTAACGGTGCGGTCATCTTCTCTCCCATGGTTTTATATCAGCAAAAGTTTAATAAAATATTTTTTAATAGTTAAAAAATATGACAAATAGTCATATTTTTACGCCTTTACCCTCTTTTTTATCTCATATACTCTTTTGGCATCTGCTGTGTTATTGTTCCGTCTGGAAGTTGAAAGTAGATAGTTCCATTCTTGGCATAAACATTTGCAACACCATTTTCCAAACTCTTTTTTTGAGCTTCTTTAACAGCCTTTGAAGCTATTTTTAAAATATCCATTTCAAGTTTTAAATCTTTCATATCAATCCTTTTAAAAATTTATTGTACAAGTCATCTAAAAATATCTGCTCTTTATTAGCAACTAGTTCATAATTATCATCGCCGTTAAAAAATAGCATCCATTCATCAACCATTTCTTTATATGTATGATAAAAAAGTTTTTTACTTCTTATATATCTTCTTTTTATATCTTCGTCGGGTACATTATGTCCGCCATTGAGCACTCTGTTTCGCACTCTTAGTATATTTTCAACATCATTTTCTAAAAAAAGATATATCAATATTACCACGAATCCTCTATTTTTAGCTTCTTTTATAATATTTGCAAGATATTTTCCAGATAGTGTAGATTCTATCATAAAAGAACTCTCTTTGGAGAGGCTTACATGAAGCTGTTTAAAAAATTCTTTACCCGCTTTTACTTTATATTTTTGGATATCTTGAGGATCATATTTTTTAGCTATTTCATCGGCATTTATGAAATAAAGATTATTTAACTCTACATAATTAAGTGCAAAGGTAGTTTTTCCGCTTCCGTTCGCACCTGCAATAATATACAGAGTTTTATCAGATTTCATATATTTACGCCTTAACCCTCTTGTTTCTATCAGCTTCCTGCGCTTTGTATAGTTCCGCACAGCCGCGTGAGAGTTCGCGGATTTTTAGAATGTAGTTTTGGCGTTCTGTTTGGCTGATGGCTTTTCTGGCATCTAGTACGTTAAAAGTGTTTGCTGCCATCATGCATAGGTCGTATGCGGGAAGAGGAAGTCCTGTTTCTATGGTTTTTAGGCACTCCTCACTTTTTGCGTTAAACTCTGCAAAGAGCATCGCGGTATCCGCTACTTCAAAGTTGTACTTGCTAAACTCTATCTCTGCCTCTTTGTGAACATCTCGGTAGAGTGTTTTTCCGTGCTCATTTTCGCCCCAAACTATGTCAAAAACAGTGTCCACGCCTTGAAGGTACATGGCTAGCCTCTCTGTTCCGTAGGTTATCTCAACCGCTACGGGACTGCACTCTATGCCGCCTACTTGTTGGAAGTAGGTAAACTGTGTCACTTCCATGCCGTTAAGCCAAACTTCCCAGCCAAGACCCCATGCACCGAGTGTCGGTGATTCCCAGTTGTCTTCTACAAAGCGGATATCATGGTTTTTTACGTCAAGTCCGAGATACTCTAACGACTTTAGGTAAAGCTCTTGAATGTTGTCTGGAGATGGTTTGATGAGCGCTTGAAACTGGTAGTAGCTTCCTAAACGGTTTGGGTTTTCACCGTATCTTCCATCCGTCGGACGACGGCTTGGTGCCACATAAGCAACCGACCATGGAGTAGAATCGAGTGAGCGCAAAAATGTAGCCGGATGAAACGTTCCCGCACCCGCAGGAATATCGTAGGGCTGGACAATATTACACCCCTGTTTCATCCAAAATTCTTGTAGTTTTAGTAACATAGAGCTAAAAGTTATCATGAGTGCCTCTTGTAAATAGTTGCGCAATTATAACAAAGCAAAACTTTATTTTATAATTCAAAAAACAAGGCGGCTTTTTTATTTGTTTAGTTTATTTTAAAAATTATCTAATATAATACATTAATCTAACAAAAAGAAGAGTGATGAAACATCTATTTTTTATATTGTCTGTTATTATTACAGCCCTGCAAGCCCAAGAGTACAAAGCAGTTTTTAACTGTAACGCCAACGACATGCAGTATATTGCCAGCCGTATGGTCCTTGTTGAGAGAACTATGGATATGATTGAGAAAAACGGTGATATACCGAAGTTTGCCATTACTATTCATGGAGGGTGCGCGCCGATTGTTTCAAAAAACTATGATGAAATAGTTCTTGATGAGAAGGATTTAGGCTCCATTGAGTTGTCTCAAAAACAACTTATAAAACTAGCTAAAAGAGGCGTTGAGATAGTCGTATGTGCCATGAGTTTAAATGCAAATACAATTCAAAAAGAGGATGTAATTCCATCCGTAAAAATATCTCCCAACAGCTTTTTAGAGACTATCTCCTACCAAAACAACGGTTACGCACTGATGGTGTTTGAGTAGAAATCAAACAACTTTGCAGACTATATCGCCGACCTCTTTTTTTAGCGAGGCGGCGACGACACCGCACTTTACCTTTAGTAAAAAGCAGATGTCGCGTCTATGTGATGGACTCATGCACTCATAATTTCCCATCCCTTTGCTTATAACCAAATCTGCCGTGTCAAAAAGTTCTTTCGCATAGGAATTTGCACGATTGTAGGTAAACCCAGGAGTATTTACTCCGCTGTCGACAACTTTGCAAATCTTCTCAAAGCCTGCCTCTTTCGCCTCTTTTATAGTAACGTCGTTTATAATCGGATTTCCTCGTACCATGTAGGAGTATTTTGCGCATGGGTACAACTCTTTGAGCGTCTGAATGAACATGTAGTCAAAGATATGTTCTCCTACGTTGTCGCCTACTATGAGAACACTCTTTGCGCTTTTGAGTTTTTTCTCAAAAAGAGCAAAATCGTTGTGCGCAAACTCCGTGTCAAATATCTTCTCAAGCTCCTCTTCAAGGTCAAATTCCACTTCTGCGGCGAGGTCTATAACATTTCCCGCAACGGCTATTTTTGTGGCTGTTAGTAGTTTGTCTTTTGAGTTTGATAGCTCTTTTTCTAAAAGCGGAACAAAAGAGAGAGCTTTTTTTGTAGAGAGTTCTTTTACTTCATCATACAAATCTGTTTTACGGGCAATAAGCGCCATTTTTTCATAAACATAGGATGCTATTTCGGGAGGGGTGTCATCAAAAGAGAAGGATTTGCTCATCTTGGTAACGCTAGAGATAAGCTCGTTTGAGAGAGATTCGTCTGCATGCAACGCATTTGCTACTTTAGCACTTTGGTTTATTATGCACTCTACGCAGGCTTCATCAATCGTCATATCCGAAAATGCTTACTTATCTGTATGCTCATCAATAGCCTTGTTCCACATGAGCTTATATTTTCTTCTCATGAACTCAACCTCTTGCTGAGAAAGTTTCAGCTGCTCTTGAAGTGTGTGAATCGTTTTTCTATCTTCGTCGTAAAGTTCCTGCAAAGAGCCAAGAGCTTCTCTTAAAAACTCATTTTCAACTCTTACCGCCGCAAGAGTTTCATCTTTTGCATCAAGAACTTTTTCATGAAGATTGATGATGGTGCCTATTGTCTTTTCAATAAACTGGGGCTGCACCAACATCTCTTTTGTGTTATGAGATGAGAGTTCTTTGAGTTGAGCCGGGACTACTTCTCCTGCACCTTTTGAAGGGTCTATATATCGCACTCCGTCTTCAACTTTAAGAGTAAGTTTGCCTCTGTCTGCCAAATCATCAATTGCAGATATATCCAAACCCGTAAGCTCCATATACTCTTCATCACTCATCCACTTCATACGTGTGCCCCTGTTACAAATTTACGAAAGAATTGTCTCAATCTCCATTGAATCCATCTCAACTTTTTTAGCTTTTGAGATGCGATCCTCTTTTAGCTTGATTGCCAACTCTTCGTTATCGAGTGCCAATATCTGCATTGCCAAATAAGCAGAGTTTATCGCTCCTGCTTTTCCTATTGCAACAGTAGCAACAGGCATTCCAGCAGGCATTTGAACAGTAGATAAAAGAGCATCGATTCCGCTAAGAGCAGATGCGCTCATAGGAACACCGACAATAGGCTTGACTGTTTTAGATGAAAGAACACCCGCTAAGTGAGCAGCCATTCCCGCAGCCGCTATGAAAACTTGAGCACCTTTTTTCTCTGCTGTAATAATATAGTCTTTTGTTCTCTCAGGTGAGCGATGAGCCGATGAAATTATCATCTCATACTGAACACCAAATGCTTCAAGCGTATCTGAACAAGATTTCATTACCTCATAATCACTTTTCGACCCTATTATAATTGAAACAAATTTCATTTAAGCTTTTTCCTTATTTTTTAATGGCGTGATTATATCATAGCCTTATCTAATAATTAATATTTTAAAATTACACTTTAGGGTATGTTCCCATATCTGGATGTGCAGGTATTCTTAAAAAAGTATACGGTGGAAGCTTTATAGGCAGTGTAATCGGGTTAGTATTTCCGCTGTGAACCTCATCTAAAACTTTACTGTTTTGAGCCAACAGCTTCTTTAGCTTCATGTAACTTTTTCCATCACGCTCGTATGTACTGCCTATCTCATTATCTGCGATTTCTATGACGGTGCCAAGCGGAGCGACTATCTCAAGCTCATCATTTGGCAATGTTTTATACTTGCATAAAAAGTGTGTGCCCTCTTCATTTACCACTCCGCTTACCTGGTGCGTTCCTAGCTGCATAGTAAAATCCAGACTCTGCGTGTCATGCTTTTCAAACGGTCTTGAGATAAGATAAGCATCCGTATAGCCGCGGTTTTGAAGAGAGTTCAGCTCATACTGATACTTCTCTACGTCATTTATGCCCTCATAGTAGTCGTCTATCGCCATTCTATACGCTTTTGCCGTTACCGCCGCATAGTAAGCTGTTTTTGTACGCCCCTCAATTTTAAGAGAATCAACAACACCGCTGTCTAAAATCTCCTTGACATGTGAAGCGAGATTAAGGTCTTTTGAGTTCATGATGTAGGTTCCCACGCCCTCCTCTTCTTCAAGTCTAAAAAGTGTTCCGGTCTCTGGGTTTGCAGCGTACATCTCATAAGGAAATCTGCAGTCATTCGCACAGCTTCCGCGATTTGGCACACGTCCGCTTTGCAGAGTCGAGATAAGGCAACGCCCGCTGTAGGCAAAGCACATAGAGCCATGCACAAAAACCTCAAGCTCCAAATCAGGAAGCTCTTTTTTTATCTCAACCAAATCTCGAAGTGAAATCTCTCTTGCGGTTATGATGCGTGTTGCCCCCATATCGCAGTAGACTTTTGCATCAAGCACATTCATGACATTTGCCTGAGTTGAGAGGTGAAGCGGCATGTGCGGTACTAAATCATGACAGAGTTTAAGCACGCCGGGAGTCGCAACAATAAACGCATCCGGTCCAAGATCTGCCATAGCCAAAATATGTTTTTTCAAAAGGTTAATCTGGGAGTTAAAAGGAAAACCGTTTAGTGTTGCGTACACTTTTTTGCCGCGAGAGTGAGCATACTCAATCCCCTCTGCAAACTCATCCATACTAAACTCTTTACCCGAACGTATGCGAAGCGAAAAGTGGCTTACCCCGCCGTAAACCGCATCAGCACCGAAGTCAATAGCAATTTTTAATTTTTCCAGTGTTCCCGCAGGGGATAATAATTCAACTTTTTGCATTAACTTCCAAATTGCGCCAAAAGTGCTTCTATATCTTCATTGGATGCCAGTTCATTATGAGTATCTCCGACAATATGCGTAGCAGAAGAGACCCTTTTTTCATCATCAACTCTACCCTCAAAAAGCGAGTTCATGTAGTTAGAGAGTGCGCGCATAACATTGATAACACGCTCAATTTTTTGGCGGTGAATATCCTGATACTGCATAATATCCATAACGTCCATTATTGCATTACCGCTTGACTGAAGCGTCTCTAGCGCTTCATTTGTGCTACTGAGTGCTGAGTTATTTTTCTCCAGCTGAACTCTAAAAGCCTCTACGTCCGGAAATTTACTATTTAAAGTTTTAAAGAGCTCGATATTACTATTCAACACCTCTATTACTTCCTCAGCCCTCTTCTCTTCCTCAAGCAGATCATTGCTGATTCCCTCTATAATGTCGAAAATTTCGCTGGCTTTCTCTTCACTCTCTTTTGTTACATCATCAAGCTGATGCACCATTTTATTTTCATTTGTTGCAGGAAGAGGCCAATGGTGCGCAGTCTCAGGAGTGTATCCAAGCGGCTTCTCATCGGCTGACTTTGAAGAACTTAAATCTTTCTCGTCATCTTTTTCATCACTGTCTTCAAGTCCCGTATCTTCATCAACTGAGACATCATCACTTATATCATCATCCGCAAAAGATTCTAAATCTTCAATATCACCGCTCATTAAGGCATCTAGTTCTTCTTGAGTCATAAACAACTCTCCATTTAAAATTGGCTAAATTTAATTTTTAGCACTATAATATCATAAAATATATAAATTTGAGAATGGATACTAATGATAGTCGACCTCCATAACCACACAAAACTTTGCAATCACGCAGAGGGCGAAATATCCCACTATGTCGAAAAAGCGATAGAGTGCAACATAAAATATTTCGGTTTTTCAGAACATGCGCCAATGAATTTTGACCAAAAATACCGCATCAAATTTGAGCAGATGAGAGAGTATGAAAAAAGTGTTCTTGAGGCAAAAGAGAAGTATAAAGAGAGCCTTGAGATACTTTTGGGCTATGAGGTAGATTACCTCAAAGGCTACATGGATGAGAGAGTTTTGAATGCCGATGTTGATTTCTTAATAGGCTCTGTCCACTTTATCGAGGAGTGGGGTTTTGACAATCCGGAGTTTATAGGAAACTACAAAGACCAAGACATTGACGAGATATGGCAAAAATACTTCGGCGCAATAGAAGAGATGGCTAAAAGCAGGCTTTTTGACATTGTAGGGCATTTGGATTTGATTAAGATTTTTAACTATATGCCGACAAAAAACATAAATAAAATAGCAAAAGATGCGCTTCTTGCCATCAAAGAAGCAGATATGTCCATAGAGATAAATGTTGCAGGGTTTAGAAAGCCGATAGGCGAAGCGTATCCGTCTATGTCGCTCTTAAATGAGATTAAAAAACTAGATATTCCGATAACGTTCGCTTCTGATGCCCACAAACCGGAACAAGTCGGTCTCTACAGCGATGAAGCCATTAACATGGCAAGAAGTGCTGGCTATAGCGAGTGTGTATTTTATAGAAATAGAAAAAAATACTTTATAAAATTTTAGTGGTAGTATCATAAAGCAATTTTAAAGAGTTAGACTTGTATAATGCACCAACATAAAATTAAGAAGGAAATTAAAATGGGAAAATATATAGAATTAACTAGCTCAGATTTTGAAGCAACACTAAGCGAAGGTGTTTCATTGGTTGACTTTTGGGCGCCTTGGTGTGGACCTTGTCGTATGATTGCTCCTGTAATAGAAGAGCTTGCAAATGACTACGAAGGCAAAGCTAAAATCTGTAAAGTAAATACTGATGAGGAGCAAGACATCGCTGTTAAATTCGGTATCCGTTCTATTCCTACAATCATCTTCTTTAAAGATGGCAAAATTGAAGGTCAAGTTGTCGGAGCACAATCTAAAGCTGCTCTAGCTGAAAAACTAGACGCTCTTTTAGCGTAACTTAAGAGTAGCGCAGTGGCAAGCGGAGGTAAAACCCTCTTTTCGCTCTCTACGCTACTAGCCTCTTTCTTCGGCGCGGCTATGATAGCCATCGCCTTTGCCTACTTCAACTACAAATTTTCAGAGTATAAGTTTATTGACTTTAAAGAGTGGGTATTTTATGAAAAAAAAGATATTTTTACTCCTACTGCCGAGAAATATATAGTTGTTTTTTACAGCTCAAAAGTGAACAATACCGCAGAACTTCTTGCAGATGTAGACCTAAATCTCCCTATTATTGCTATTGACTACTACAATGAGATTTATGAAAACAGCAAAAACACCACATTTTTACGCTCAGGTACAAAAACATCTCTAAGTTTTATACAGAGATTTAACATATATGAAATTCCTTCTATTTTTTTTATAAAGAAAACAAAAGAGTCTCTTTATAAACAAGATAGTATGATACGAAAACTGGATAATTTGAATGAGTTATCAACCAAAATAAAAGATTTATAAAAGGATTTTGCATGGTACTTGATTGCGCTATTATAGGCGGTGGACCTGCCGGACTGACTGCTGGACTTTACGCTACACGCGGTGGCTTGGAAAATGTAGTAATGTTTGAAAAAGGGATGCCCGGAGGTCAGATTACTCAAAGTTCCGAAATAGAGAACTATCCCGGTGTTACAGGCGAAATAAGCGGTATGGATTTGATGATGCCGTGGCCCGAGCAGTGCCAAAAATTTGGTCTAAAACATGAGATGGTTCAAGTAACGCGCGTAAGCAAAGATGGCGATATCTTTAAAATTCATAAAGAAGACGGCACGTACGCGGAAGCTCACAGCGTAATCGTATGTACCGGTTCATCTCCAAGACGTGCAGGTTTTGCCGGAGAAGACGAGCTTTTTGGAAGAGGCGTGAGTACATGTGCTACATGTGACGGTTTTTTCTACAAAGGTAAGGAAGTTGCGGTCATAGGTGGCGGAGATACTGCTCTTGAAGAGGCTCTCTACCTTGCTAAAATATGCTCCAAAGTCTATCTTATCCATAGACGTGACACATTTCGTTCTGCTCCAAATACTATCAAAAGAGTTGAGAAAACAGAGAATATTGAACTAGTTTTAAACACAACTCCTGAAGAAGTTTATGGCGATAGCATGGGAGTCGTCGGCATCCGTGTTAAAAATGCCAATGGAGAAATTCGTGATATAAAAGCACCCGGAGTTTTTGTTTTTGTCGGAAACGATGTAAACAATCAAACTCTTATTCAAGAGGATGGAACTTTTCTGTGTGACGTAAACAAACAGGGTGAGATAATTGTAGATATCAGTATGAAAACATCAATAGATGGACTTTTTGCAGCGGGCGATATGCGCATTGCGGCTCCAAAGCAGGTTGTTAGTGCTGCTGGAGATGGCGCTGTTGCGGCGCTTCAAGCAATACCATACGTTGATGAATTACTAAATCATTAAATAAATAAAAGGGATATATTGTGGTAAAAGTTGGTGTTTTTGGGGCAAACGGCAGAGTCGGAAAGCTTCTTATTGATGATTTGAGAGCAACGGATGGCATAAGTTTAAGTTCCGTGTATGTAAGAAGCTCGCTTAACTTTTCAATAGATCCGTCTATATTGGTAACAACAGATTTAAAATCATTCCTTAACGGCTGTGACATAGTCATTGACTTCTCCCTTCCTGAGGCTTGCGAAGCACTACTTGAAGCATCTCTAAAAACTCCAAAACCGCTTGTCATCGGGACAACCGGTTTAAGCGCTCATCAGCTCAACCTTTTAAAGCAGGCGAGCGAGTGTATGCCGATTTTATATGCTACAAATATGTCTTTGGGCGTGGCACTTTTAAATAAGCTTGTATATCAGGCTGCTGCAGCTCTTGAAGGCTTTGACATTGAGATAGTTGAGATGCATCATAAACATAAGAAAGATGCTCCAAGCGGAACGGCCCTTACTCTAGCAGAGTCTTGCGCGCACGGTCGCGGTCTTGATTTAGACAAGGTGCGTGTAAGCGGCAGAGACGGTAATATAGGAGAGAGAAACAAAGATGAGATAGCAGTCATGGCGCTTCGCGGCGGTGATATTGTCGGTCGTCACACTGTAGGCTTTTACAATGAAGGCGAATTTATAGAGCTAAACCATACTGCAACTTCAAGAAACACCTTTAGCAAAGGCGCTTTGAGGGCTGCATCATGGCTTGTTAACAAAGAGAACGGTCTCTACTCCATAAGCGACTGTTTAGAACTATAAAATAAACTCTGTTTTCATTGATTTAACACACTAAATGAGCGAAGCCCCTTTAGTGGCAGGGACAGCCTTGTCCCTTGCAACCCCCTGAAGCTGCGAAAAGAATTTTTCGCGATTTAAAATCTGACTTTAAGCACTCTCTTTACGAAAGTACATAAAGTCAGATTTTACTTTGCTTTGAGTATAATTCCATTAAATATTCTCGAGGAGAAAATGTGCTAGAAGATATGAATGAAAAGTGTGCAGTCGTAGGAATCTATGGCAATAAAGAGGCTTCAAGACTAGCCTATTTTTCACTACATGCTCTTCAGCATCGTGGTCAAGAAGCAGCAGGAATCAGTTCTTCAAACGGAACAAAACTCCAAACAATCAAAAAGCGCGGTTTGGTTATGCGCGTATTTGATGAAAAAAAGCTTGAAACCTTAAGAGGCTCAAGTGCAATCGGTCACACACGCTACTCTACTGCGGGAGACGACTCCATCTTGGATGCTCAGCCGGTCTTTGCAAGATACGACTTGGGTGAGATGGCAATTGTTCATAACGGAAACCTTACAAATGCCGAAGAGATTAGAAACAAACTCATAGATAAGGGTGCGATTTTTCAAACCTTTATGGACACCGAAAACCTCATTCACCTCATAGCAAAAAGCGAACAAAGAAAACTACTTGAGAGAATCATAGATGCCGTTCAAAAAATAGAGGGTGCATTTTCGCTTGTTTTTCTAAGCAGAACAAAAATGTTTGCAATGCGTGACAGACACGGTTTTCGTCCTTTAAGTCTTGGAAAGCTTCCTAGTGGCGGCTATATCGTAGCGAGTGAGACTTGTGCGTTTGATCTTGTCGGTGCAGAGTTTATAAGAGATGTTGAACCGGGCGAGCTTCTCATATTTAGCGGAGATAAAGAGCCAAAAAGCATAAAAGTTTTTGAACCTACTCCTAAACACTGTATCTTTGAGTATGTCTACTTTGCAAGACCTGACTCAAAAGTGTTTGGACAGAGTGTTTATCAGACTAGAAAAAATATGGGCAAAGAGTTAGCACACATAAGGCCTGTTGAGGCCGATATGGTCATTCCTGTACCGGACGGCGGTGTTCCTGCAGCCATCGGATATGCTCAAGAGAGCGGTATCCCTTATGAGATGGGCATCATGAGAAACCACTATATCGGGCGAACATTTATTGAACCGACACAAGAGATGAGAGACCTCAAGGTCAAAATGAAACTCTCACCTATGATTGATATTATTAAAGGAAAGAGAGTTATTGTTGTTGATGACTCGATTGTTCGCGGAACAACCTCAAAAAGAATTGTAAGAATGCTAAAAGAGGCAGGGGCAAGCGAAGTTCACATGAGAGTATCTTCCCCTCCGACAACCGATCCATGTTTTTACGGTGTTGATACGCCAAACAAAGAGAAGCTAATAGCCGCAAATATGTCCCTTGATGAGATATGCGAGTTTATTGAAGCGGACTCTTTAGCATACCTTGATGAAGCATCACTTCTTAGAAGCGTTAATAGCGAAGAAGACAACTACTGTACAGCCTGCTTTACCGGAAAATACATAGTTTAATGGAGCAAATATACACCTTTGGCAACTACTTAAAAAATAAGTTTGGTTGCAAAGTCTACAAAGTGGGCATCAACATATCCGGTTTTACATGTCCAAATATAGACGGAACCGTAGCAAAAGGCGGATGTACATTTTGTGAAAATGACTCCTTTAGCGCAAGTACCGGTGAGACACAAGAGCTCAAGGGTTTTCACCTCAACCTAGACTCAAAGACAAACCCAAATCTTGACAAGCAGCTAGCACAACTAGAAATTCAGTTTAAAGCCATAAGCAAGAGACAACGCGAAGAGTATGGCGCACAGAAGTTTCTGGTCTACTTTCAATCATTTACAAATACATATGCGCCTTTTGAGACACTCAAAGCGCTCTATGATAAAGCTCTTACATTTGATGACGTTGTAGGTCTTAGCATAGGAACACGCTCTGATAGCATAACAGAGGAGACTCTTGATTATCTGGCAAAGCTCAATCTTAAAAAAGAGATCTGGATTGAGTTTGGAATTCAGTCTGTTTATGATGAGACTCTCTTGAAAATAAACCGCGGACATGACAGCGCAAATGTAAAAGAGTGGATTTTAAAAACAAAAAGCAAGGGTCTGCATGTTTGCGGGCATCTAATATTCGGTCTGCCTGATGAGACAAAAGAGATGATGCTTCAAACTGCAAAAGAGGCTTATGCGTGGGGAATTGACTCCGTAAAATATCATCCTCTTTATGTTGTTAAAAAAACAGCTCTTGCTAATGATTTTTTAAAGAGAAAATTTACCCCGATAAGTGAAGATGAGTATTTGGATGTTCTGGTTGAAGCAATCAAGATGAAGCCGCAGAATGTATCGGTGCAAAGAGTCACTGCAGGGATAGATGACAACTCTCTTTTGTCGCCTGATTGGTGCAGAGACAAAAACACTCAGATTAAAAATATAAATGCCGCACTAAAACCTTTTGGACTTAAATATTAGTGAGCATATATTTTTGAAAAGTGGGCAACACCTCTAAAGTAGGGAGGATAGTCAAAATAGACTCTAAACTCTCTTGACTCTCCCGGTTTTAGGTTTTTCGCCACGACAAACTCATGCGTAATCTGCTGTGGCTTGCTTTTGCCGCTCATACTCTCTCCTGAAAAAAAGTCAAAAAACCCGCTTGGTTTAAAAAATGATCCTGCTTTTACATTACCGCTTGCATGCCCTCTGTTTACGAGCTTTATCTCAAAGGTAACTTCGCCTATCTCATAATTTCCCTCATTTCTTACCAAACCGCTGTACATAATCTGCTCGGTGCTGAGATTTCTCTTGTTCTCCAACTTATAGAGCTTTGCTTTTTTTGTATATTTATCGACTACAAACAGGCTGAAACCTGCCATTACAGTGGTTATTAGAAATGTTGTAAATATTATCTGCACTCTTATCTTTGAATTCTCATCTTTAAATGCTACTGCAATTCCGCCGATAAAAATTAATAAAATTATGCCAAATACAGTATAGTGCCATACGTTAAACAGTGTAATCATCTGCACTTTGCTCCCAATGTAATGTTATAGTCACCGCCGTAAGTAAAAGGCTCGATAATCATCTTGAACTCACGCTCTTCATCTTTTACAATGCCATCTTCAATAATCGACATTTTATTGACGGGTTTGAGTCTAAATATATAATCTTTTACTCTGTTTCCTGTCTTTTTATAGACTGTAGCAGTAGCTTTGCAGCTTGAAAAATCTCTCTGCGACATATTTTTTACTGACCCGTAAAGAACTATCGCCTGAGTAAAATTTAATTTTTTCTGGCTTATTATTGAAGTCTCGTTTGTAAAAAGATACTCATGCATCTTCACATAACCGTAGGTTGAGCCGACAATGAGCTGTGTAAATGCAAAAAGTATAAGAAAAATTGCGATAGCGCCTCTGTTTCTAAAGAGGATGCCAAGCGTTACAAATAGAATAAAAAGTAAAAAGAGGGTACCAAATAATATATAGTCATAAACTATGAGCTCATTTATAAATTTACTGATTTCCCATGTCATCTGTTAGCTGTCTCTTGAGTTTTTTTCTGCTATGCCGCTCATGTTAAATCTGCGGGCAAGCTCCTGCTTAATTCTATCGGGAGAGATGTTTTTTGCAGCAAGCGCTACGAGCATATGATAGGTCAAATCCGCCGCCTCATATATCATCTCATGTTCATCGTTATCTTTATAAGCAAAGCTGAACTCTCCAGCCTCCTCTACAACTTTTTTCAAAATTGCATTATCGCCTTTGCT
This sequence comes from Sulfurimonas sp., assembly GCF_014859695.1. GTDB lineage: Bacteria > Campylobacterota > Campylobacteria > Campylobacterales > Sulfurimonadaceae > Sulfurimonas. Next base: position 64,433 of record NZ_JACUTS010000004.1, read on the forward strand.
TAAGAGTTTTGCAGTCCATGAAGATTCAGGATCTGCATTTTTTCTCTCTTGAATCGTGTGATAAAGAGTGTCAATAACGCCATAAAGCGCTTCACTGCTTACCTCTACGTCACTTTGAATCTCACCCGACTCCAGCTCTGTAAAAAAGCATGAACGACGTCCTGTATGACATGCTACACCGTTTTGCACTACTTTGATTAAAAGGGTGTCATTGTCACAGTCTATATAAAAAGAGCGTATCTCTTGAGTGTGTCCGCTGCTCTCGCCTTTTTTCCAGATGCGTTGTTTTGAGCGGGAGAAGTAGTGTGCTATTTTTGTTTTAAGGGAGAGTGAGAGTGCCTCTTTGTTCATGTATGCCATCATGAGGACTTCGTTGTTAGCAACATCCTGAACCACAACCGGCAAAAGAGAGATCTTTTGCCAGTCAATTTTATTGATTATATCTTGCATATTAGTTAGCTAATGATGCTTTTCTTTGTGGCTCTTTCATGTCAACCCAAATATTTGGAGTTGAACCGCCAGGTGTTAAGAATATCTTTGCATCTTTGTTTTCTCTAAGCGCATCGTTAAACAACCCTTGCACTTTAATCTGCTCAAGCTTTAAAAGATCCTGAGTCAATGATTTAGAGATTAGGTAGTTTGCTTTTGCTTTTGCTTCTGCTTCGATAGTAACAGCATCTGCCAAACCTTGCGCCTCAATTCTAGCTTTTTCAGCGATACCTCTCGACTCTGCGGCACGTCTGAGTGCTTCTTGCTCTGCTCTTTGAACATCCTGCTCAGCTTTTTGAACCTGCTGCTTTGCAATCTGGACATTCTCTATCTGCTCTTTCACTTTTGTAGGCAGAATTATTGCACGGAGTTGAATCGACTGTAAATCTGCAGGTGTGTTTTCAAGAGCCGCTATGTTAGCTCTGATTTGCGTATCTATTTCGGTTGCAATTGCGTTTCTCATCTGAGGAAGTGCCTCTGCATCATATTTACCGACAACATTACGAACGATATCTCTTACGACAGGGTTGATTATTTTATCTTCCCATGCAAAACCCCAGTTTGAAATAGTTTGAGCCGCAAATTGTGAATCAAGTCTATACTGAACGGTAAGTTCTATAGAAACAGGCAAGCCGCGTTTGTCAAGAACGGTAATAGCAGGTCTGACATTTACGCCGAGTGCATCACTTGTTCCTGTTTCAATGCTCGATGCATAGTTTACAATACGCACTTTTGTATCGACTTTATACACTTTTTGAATAACGGGAATAATAAAGTGAAGTCCCGGAAGCAAAGCTTGATCAGAATATTTACCGTTAGTGCTGAGTATTCCTCTTTGACCTTCTTCGATGATGGTAAAAGGCTTCGCTAAAACCAGTATTAAGACAACAGCAGCTAAAAAATATGCTATTCCTGCTTTTCCTCCGCCGAAGTTAAAATCCATCTTTGGCATCTGAGGCATGTTTGGACCTCCGCCGCTTCCGCCGGTAGATTTTTTTTCATTACCGCCGCCTTCGCTCTTTTTTTTGTTAAAGTAGTCATTCATATCTGATGCCATTATTACATTTTCCTTCATTTTTTTATTCCTTTTATTTGATGTTACGCATTAAAACGAACGCGTCCGCTTTAGTGGCAGGGACAAATGTCCCTACGACCCCCTAAAGCTTATACATACGTTAAGTAGTGGTCGTACTCTTTGTTGCGTCCAAATACTATATCAAAGTATCCGCTTTGGAGCTTTTCTGTTATCTCTCCGCGTGCGCCGCATCCTATCTCTCTTGCGTCAATAAGACGTACCGGCGTTATCTCCGCGGCAGTTCCCGTTAAAAATGCTTCATCTGCAATGTAAACATCCTCTCTTGAGATACGTTTGCGCTCCACTTTAATGCCCATGTTTTGAGCCATCTCAATCACTGTTTTTTGCGTAATCGACTCCAGCGAGTTGTCATTTGGAGGCGTGATAAGCACACCGTTTTTTACCATAAAAAAGCTCGCACCGCTTGCTTCTGCCACATACCCTTGGTCATCAAGCAAAAGCGCCTCTTCGTATCCGCAGTCGATTGCTTCATACTTTGCCATCTGAGAATTCAGATAGTTTGCAACTGCCTTTGCTTTACCCATATTTGAAGTGTTTGCAGGTCTTGTCATGGAGACGATTTTAAGCTTTATGCCCTTTTTCATCCCCTCTTCGCCAAGGTATGCGCCCCACTCCCATGCAGCTACTGCAGTCTCTACCGGAGCATCTTTATGATAAACTCCCATAACACCGTACCCTAAAAATGCAAACGGACGAAGATATACATTATCGCCGCTAAACTCATTTTTTCTGATTAACTCAACCTGCGCTTGGTTCATCTCCTCAACAGAGTAAGGAATCTCCATGAGCGTCATCTTTGCGGACTCTTTGAGTCTTTTCGTATGGTCATTTAGACGAAAAATTGCATATCCTCTTTCTGTCTTATATGCCTTTGTTCCTTCAATAACACCGTTTCCGTAGTGCAGCGTATGCGACAATACGTGAACTTTTGCATCGTCCCATGCAACAAACTTACCATTCATCCAAATATATTTGGCAGCATTCATTCATTTCTCCAATAATTACTACATAAAAATTATGATATTTTATCCAAAATGCTGTTTATATTGTTTTGTTCTGTCTGTCTTGGGGTTAAGGTTTTGTTAAAAGCGGTGCCGTAAAGGGCATAAAGCCCGAGGAGGCTTTATGCTTGGGAGAGAAAAAGGGAAGGGATAAATGAAATAAAACTTATTTTTAAAGTATTAGAACTTAAGGATAACATCCAGTTGTACACGGTGGTAATCTAGTTCAGCATCACCCAGTTTACTCCAGTTCCACCATCCAGCAACATCTACATTTTTAGCGAATGCATATTTTGTTTTAACATAATAACCCTTGCTGTCTGTTCCACCGCCACTAAAGTCAGAGTCGTTATGTGCTCCATATACTGCATCCTTTTGAATATCCCTATAAGTAACAGCCGCATTCCACTTCTTAGTCATAGCAAGTTCTGCACTTACATCATATCCAAAGTTCTCATCACTCACTAGTGTGTTATATGCTAATGTTACTGCTGCTTTAGCGGGCATACCCATTACTAAATCTTTAACTTGCACCTCAGCAAAAGCTTCTGCGATTCCATAGTCTTCAGTGTAAAGACCATTCGCATTTGAATTGTTCTTAAATCCGTTAGAAGACTGAACAGTATTCCCTTTGATACCATCATAAAGGTAATATGCAGCACCCAAGTTCAACTTAGTATCATCAAGTTTTTGAGTATGAACATACTGAGCAAGGAAAATATTGATATCATCGCCATCCTTGTAATCTTTTTCTCTATGTACTCTGTTAGCACCAACTCTAATTATAGTACTATCATTTTTATAACCATAGTTAATACCCTCTAAACGAATATCATTATCCCATACAAGTTGTGTTTTGATTGGTCTATAGATATGGTGTGCCTGCTTACCAACTCTAACCCATGAGTTGTCAAATGAGTATTTAATATCTACGATATCAATTTTAAGTTCATCTATAAAGTACTCTTGAATATTTTCATCACTTTTAAAGCTCACATTTCCTGATGTAGGGTTATACTTACCACTCGAGACAGCTGTTTCTAGTGTAATATTATCAGTAACATCAAAGTTTACAGAGTATCTAAACCTATATCTTTCACGGTTTACATCAGCTTTGCCCTCTTTTTCTATTACCTCTTGTCTTAATCTAAGATCTCCTTTTGCATGAAATCTGTCAAAAAATCCACTTTTGTTTTCTGCCTTAGTCGCCTCTGCCGAGCTAACGGTTTCATTAGCCATTGAAGCTGCTGTGATTGTTGCTATAGCTACTACTGATAAAACGATTTTTTTCATTTTTATTCCCTTGTTTTTTTGTACGAGAATTATAAAATTGTTAGGTTACGAGAAGATTACAGCAAAGAAGAGGGTTTTAAATGCAAAAAGCCCCCATGTCACTTCGGACACAGAGGCTTTGCGGGAGATTTTCTTAGGAGAGAAAATTTATGAGAGTTACTATAAAGGGATGACTATTTTATATTGGCTGACCAATACTCTTTGATCATATCTTTAGTCTCTTGAGGAAGAGGGATATAACCTAGCTTCTTCGCACTCTCATCACCGTTTTTAAACGCGTACTCAAAAAACTCTAAGATTTTTTTGTTCATCTGGAGCTTCTCTTTTGGAAGAAGTATAAACGTTGCCGCAACGATTGGGTATGAATTATCACCTTTTTGAAGCGCTAAAACAGAGTGAAAGTGATCCTCTTTTGTCCATGTTGCGTACTTTGCAGCAGCTTTGAAGTTCTCTTCCGTTGCTTCTACCCATTTACCGCTTGCAGTTTTTAAAACAGCCGCGCTTAAATTGTTCTTCTCTTTGTATGCGTTTTCAATGTAACCTATAGCGTAAGGAGTCTGTTTTACCAAACTTGCAACACCCTCGTTACCTTTTCCGCCGATACCTACAGCCCAGTCAACAGCTTTACCTGTTCCAAAGTTCTCTTTCCAGTTTTGAGAGCTTTTTGTCAAGTAGTATGTGAAGTTATATGTAGTTCCTGATCCGTCTGAACGGTGAACAACTATAATCTTTTCGTTTGGAAGTTTAAGAGTTTTGTTCTCAGCTACGATAGCAGCATCATTCCATGAAGTAATTTTTCCCGCAAAAATATCTGCAACAACTTCATTGCTAAGCTTTAGAGTTGCATCTGCAATTCCATCTACATTAAATGCAATTACGATTGAACCGATGACTGCCGGGAACTGTAAAAGCTTATCTTTTGCAAGCTTTTTAGTATCTAGCGCTTCATCAGATGCACCAAAATCAACCACTCTTTTAGCGATCTGCTTAATTCCCCCGCCAGAACCTATTGACTGGTAGTTCACAAGATTCTCTGTATCTTTTTTGTAGTTAAATGCCCAATCATAATAGAGTGGAGCAGGAAACGAAGCGCCGGCACCGTTTATCTTATCGGACGCGAACGAAGAGGTAATTGACGCCGCAGTAACTAAAGCAGCTAGAGCTAATTTCTTTAACATTTGTTTTCCTTTTTGAATGTTTACGAAATTATAATTGCTCCTTATTACAAGATGATTACAAAGCATCTCATTTACAGGTGCTTCTTAATTCTATGCTCAAAAAATCTATATTCAGATATACTGTAGTATCTGTGGTTGGCTTCAGGTTGACTTCTGGAGATCCTAAAGAAATGCTAGGCTCATAACATTTTTAGTCTGTTATACGAGTTTCTGGCTGTAAGTTTTACACACTTATAGAATTTGTACCAGTTTACGAAACGGTACATTCATATCAATCATACTAAATTGTTTTTTACAAACAAAAAAGGATAAATAAATGCAAACATTAAAACAATACTCAAATCATCTGCTACTATCCATGCTCTTCATGCTAACACTTTTCATAGCAGGATGTGGCTCAGATGGAGATCCTATTCTTGGAAGCAGTACTAGCACAACCACTGCTACACCTGTAGTTCTATCTACAACTCCTATTGATGGAGATGTTAATGTAACACGTAATACAAATATTACCGCTTTCTTTGACAAAGAGCTTGATGGCAACACCGTAAACGCAACTACTTTTACGCTAAAAAATGGCGTTACGGCAGTCGCTGGTGCGGTTACCTATGCTAATAAAGCGATGATTTTAAATCCTACTTCAAACCTTGATGCAAACACTACATATGATGCAACAATCACTACCGGAGTGAAGGACTTAGACGGCAATGCTTTAGCGACTGAATATGTATGGAGTTTTGAAACAGGAGATACTACAGACGTCACTGCACCTGAAGTGCTCTCTACAGACCCTGATGCTAATGCAACAGGAGTACCGACTAACAGAAGCGTGAGCGCTCTCTTTAGTGAAACACTTGACCCTTCAACTGTAACTACAACTACTTTTACGCTAAAAAAAGGCACTACAGCAGTTACAGGTGTAGTGAGTTATGCAAGCAAAACAATGATCTTCGATCCTACCGTAGACCTTGATGCAAACACTACATATGATGCAAATATCACTACTGGAGTGACAGACTTAGCGGGCAATCCTTTAGCAGCCAATGAGACTTGGAGTTTTACAACAGGAGATGCTCCATTGCCAGCTCTTGCTCCGGTCAATCTCGGCACAGCGGGAAGTTTTGTAATCCTTTCAAAGACTGGAATAACAACCACGGGTACTACAGCAATTACGGGTGATATAGGCGTTAGTCCAATTGCTCGTACTGCCATAACTGGATTTGCTATGAGCGCTGATCCGACAGATACATTTGCGACATCAACTTTAGTAACTGGAAAAATCTACGCAGCAGATATGGCTGATCCAACTCCAGCTAAAATGACGGCGGCAGTAGGCGACATGGAAACTGCATATACCGATGCAAAGGACCGTACAAACCCTGATTTTACAGAACTATATGCAGGTGATGTGAGCGGCCAGACACTGGTTCCGGGTCTATATAAGTGGGGAACAGGTGTTTTAATGACTAGTGATGTCACTCTTTCGGGTGGTGCAACTGACGTTTGGATTTTTCAGATAGCACAAGACCTCACTATCTCTAGTAATGTTAAGGTAATTCTTTCCGGCGGTGCATTAGCTAAGAACATCTTCTGGCAAGTTGCAGGACTTACAGGTGTATCTATTGGAACAGGAGCAGAGTTCAGAGGTATAGCATTGGCAAAATCAGCCATTATTGTAAGTACAGGTGCAACAGTAGACAAAGGCAGACTTTTAGCGCAAACTAAAGTTACGCTGGATGCTAACACTGTTACAAAACCACTTGACTAAGACCAACTAAATACTCTACAAAAGATTAACTCTCGAGGGTCTTCCCTCGGAGTTTTCTACTCTTTACTTCAAAAACATCAATACTCATTTAGCGCGCGAACCCTCATCAAAAGATTGCTGCTGTTTTTAAAAGCTACATCAATCAAAAAAGAGAGTTTTTCTTTTTTGCCTAAACTGTTTTCATAGACTCTAAATTTTTCTACTTTACCAAAGTCATCAATATCAACTACCCTCTCTGCGCCAAGATTATCTGCTGTTATTTTCTTATAAGATTCAACTCTGTAAAGCCTTGCGTCTTTGATTATATAGGCAATATATGGATTGATTCTGCCATGCATTGAGTTTGATGTCTGCAGAAAAACAGCATCCTCTTTTTTCTCATTTTGAACTATCTTATATTCTCCAAAAAGGAGGAGCGAGAAATCTAAAAAAATGATTTTTTGCTTTAATTTTGACTCTTTTATTGCAGTAGCCTCTTCTTGGTAGAAGGCATTGGAGAGATTGAGTGCGGCATAACTTCTATAAAGATAGAGCATCATGATAGATAAGATGGTAATTGCTATGATAATCTCTATAAGAGTAAAAGCACCTCTTTGGCTTTTTTTCATTCTGCTCTAAGCCTTAAAAAAGATGTTTTTGCGACGTCGCCGCTTGGGTTGCTACTCTTTAAAACCACCCTTCCCATTTCAAACTCTGTGCTTGAGCTGCTTACGCTATTTTTTATACCGTCAAACAAAAGTTCTACTTTTATATCTCTTAACTCTCTTCTTAGCTCATCCTCAATCTCAAACTCGTCAACAAGCTTATCTAGCGAAAAGGTATCATTTTTAAAACCATACTTTTTATTAGCGACTAAAAAAGAGATGTATTGGTTTGTTTGGCTTTTCATGTTGACACTTTTAAAAATATGCGCTCCGTTTGCGTACATCTGCAGGAGAGCCATAATCACAACCGAGAGTATCATGACTGCTATCATGACCTCTAAAAGGGTAAAACCACCCCTTTGGGCCCTTGGGTTTTTTTTATGCATGTCCCAAACCGATGCGGATTGCTTCATCAAGAGAGGTTTCGCCATCTAAAAGCATCAAGGAGAGCTGTTTTGCGATTGTCTGCAGTCCGTTTGCCTCAAGCGCATGTTTGATAGCGTGCTCATCCGTCGTAGACTTCAGTATCTCCCGCACCCTGTCATTCATAATCAAAAGCTCTCCTATAGAGCGTCTATTTGCGTAACCGCTGTAGTTACAAGACCTGCACCCTTTTGCTCTGTAAATTTTTGCACCATTTGGCAGGTTGTAGTCCGTTGCAAACTCCTCTGCCAAAACATCCTCTTCTTTACACTTTACGCATAAAATGCGCACGAGTCTTTGTGCCAAAATGCCAAGCAGTGAGGATGAAATCAAAAAGGGTTCTACCTTCATGTCCGAGAGTCTTGAGATAGTCGCTGCCGCAGAGTTTGTATGAAGCGTTGAGAAAACAAGATGCCCTGTAAGTGCTGCACGCACGGCAATAGCGGCAGTCTCTTCATCGCGAATCTCGCCTATCATAATGACATCAGGGTCTTGACGCAAAATTGAGCGCAGAGCTGTGGCAAAAGTAAGCCCCACCTTTTCATTAACCTGGATTTGGGCAATATTTTGTGACTTGTACTCTACTGGATCCTCTACGGTAATGAGATTTTTTTCAGGCTCTTCTACTTCTCTCAAAAAAGAGTGCAAAGAGGTTGTTTTCCCGCTTCCCGTAGGACCCGTGACCAATATCATTCCATGTGAAGAGCGGAGAAGTTTTTTGACGTCACCGATAAGCTCTTGATTAAAACCAAGCTCTTCAATCTTTGGAATCTGCGAACTCTGCATTAAAAGCCGCATAACGACTCTCTCTCCATAAAAAGTTGGAAGCAGAGAAACACGCACATCCAGTGTCTCACCGGCTATTTTTATCTGCGTTCTGCCGTCTTGAGGGATTCTTTTTTCTGAAATATCAAGATTTGAGATAACCTTGATACGACTGATAATAAGGTTGAGTACTTTTTTCTCTAAATCGGCATTTTTTATAAGCATACCATCAATGCGAAAACGCACCTCTCCTCTTTTTTCCTGCACCTCTATATGTATATCAGAAGCTCTTTTTTTGATAGCCTGATAAAAAAGCGCGTTTACAAATTTTATAATCGGTGCGGATTCTTCGCTTGTCAAAATATCCGAAGAGGTTCGCAAAAAGTCATTGAGCGAGATGTCATCATCTTCCGCCTCTTGCGAATCCTCTTGCATGCTCTCCATAGTTTTATCTGTTCGAAGCTCCAAAAAACGGTTGAAAAGTCTGTCGTATGAGTCTTCATCAAGCATGCGCAGCGGATACTCTGTTTGAAGTTTCGTATAAAAATTGCTTGCCTCAACTAAGTAACGCTCACATACAACAGCGCAAACTTCATCTTCGATTTTTGTGAAGAGAAGATAGTTTTTTACACATAACTCAGTGGAAATCTCCGAGGGTTCAAATATCTCCAGCTTTAGATCATGAAACAGCTCCATTGCTACTCTTCCTCTTGAGCAACATCCTCTTGAACACCCGGCTCACCCTCTTGAATTTTTTTAAAAATAGCATCGTTGTACTCTCTTTGAAGTGTCGTCAAAACTCCTAAATCCTGCTGCAGTAAAGAGAGCTTTTCGCTTTGATTGATAATATAAGGCGTTAAAATAACCACCAAATTATCCTCTTGTGTAGCTTTTGAAGTGGATGTAAAGAGTAGCTCGCCGATCCATGGAATATCTCCAAGCAACGGAATTTTTGATTTTGAGGTTGACTCAAAACTCTTTACCAATCCTCCTATGATTATATCCTCTCCATTGCGCAAAATTGCCTGTGTTTTTACCTCCTGCTTGGACGTTATGGGCTGTCCCGTTGAGTTATTTTTTCCGTCATCCAAAACATTTTCTAAAATTGCCTCTACGTTAAGCGTAACCTTGTCTAAAGAAGATACGCGCGGTTTTATTCTAAGCGTCAAACCGACATCCTCTCTTTTGTAACTGTTTGTAGTTCCCGGAACGGAGGTGGCACTTGAAGTAACACTCCCCGTCGTAACAGAGATAGTTTTACCCACATATATGGATGATTCTTGGTTGTTTACACACAATATAGAGGGGTTGGAGACCGATTTGGATGCTCCGTTATTCTCTAAAAAATCGAGCGTTGCCCCAAGAGCAAAAGCACTTTTTGCCCCTGCTCCTATAGCACCTAAATAGTCTAAAACTTTTACAGAGGCAAGATCTGTAAGTCCTGGATCTCCAAAGTTTGCACTCATGGCATAGAGACCGCTTGAAGAGACATCTCCTGCTGCAAACCCATATTTAACTCCGAGATCTTTTGCACTATTTTTATTAATCTCCACAATCCTTGCTTTTACATAGACCTGGTACTTCTCTTTATCAAGCTCATCAATAATAAATTTTATACCCTTAATGACATTTGCCTCGCCGACAACCAAAATCGCATTAATCTCTTCATTTGCCGAAACATTAGGCTTAAGTGCGGGGTCTGCAAATGTCTGCTTGGAAATTATCTCGTTTAGGCTCTCTAAAACCGTTTTGGCATCTGAGTTTTTGAGCTCATAAATCTGCACCGCATTGTTGATATTCGGTTCAATATCCAAGGTAGCCGCTATCTCTTGTATTCTACTTACATTCTCTTTTATACCTATGAGAATGATTGAGTTTGTATTTTCATCAAGCATTATTTTTACTCCCTGCGAAGGAACATGCTCATTGAAGAGTGATTTTGCCACGTCCACAAGTCTCGCTTGAAACTTTTTACTCTCTGCAAACTTAATCGGAATAATCTCAATAACTGTCCGTCTGTCCGTGTCTATATCTTTAACTACTTTTTTAATAGTTTCAATATTTTTAGGATAATCCGTAATAAGAAGAGTATTGCTCTCTCTAACCGTCATCATTTTTGCATTTTTAGAGATAAGATATTGAATCTTAGCCGCTATAATATCTACATTTTCATTTTTGACTTTAATTACCTGCGTTACCATAAAAGAGCCGTAGAGAGTTTTGCCCTGTTCAACAACGGCGACATTACTGTTAATTATATCGGCTGAGCGTACAATCTCATACATGGAGCCGCTTTTTACAATGCTAAAGCCCTTTGACTCTAACGTTGAAACCAATATATCCATAAGCTCATCGTCATAAACATCCGTTGTACTGATGAAATCAACTGTTCCGATTATCTGATGATTCATTAAAATATTTTTATTTGTAATCTTAGATACTAGCTTGACAAAATCGTTGATCTGTAGATTTGAAAAGTTAATATTCACACGCTCACGTGCCGACAAACTCGCAACAAAAACCACTATAATAAAAAGACCTCTAATTAACTTCATAAACTAACTCCACTTCTTGATTATCTCGCATTACAACTAAAGCTACACCGCTTACATTTTCTATATTTTTATATATATCTATTGCGTCTTTGTAGGATTTTAAAACTACATTATTCACCTTGACAATTACATCGCCTTTTTTCAAGCCAAGAGATTCAAACTTTGAACCCTTTTTTATACCCTTGACTTCAAACCCTTTTATCTCTTTTCCATCTTTGACTTCTGTAATCGAAATCTCTTTCCATATCTCTTGAGGGTTTTTCGCATAATAGGAGATATCTTCTCTAGAGACGTCAACCCTGCTTAGAGGCTCCGCATCTCCTTTTGCAACTTTTTGTTTTAGACTTATTTCTTCTAAATCCAAAACATACTCCTTGCTGTTTTTGTAAAACAGTGCGCTTTGTTTTAAAATGGAGCTTAGAGTAAATCCTTCATACTGCTCCCCAATGGCAACAATAGAAGTTTGCGTAGGATCTGCTTTTTTTGCCACGATGACAAATCCTCTTTTTTGTGTCGCATAGATTGCCTTAAGAACCAAATGACTTATGGCGGTTCCTCTATTTACACTACCTTCATAAGAACCTTCATCTGTGCCTTTATTTGTACTTTGAAGCATGTTTTTAAAGTCCGCCTTTTGGTACATCGCTACATAGTTTTTATTGCTGCTTTGTGTTACGCCATCTTTTGGAAGCTGCCATAAAAGAGCCAAAGATATACTCTTTGCAACCGCAAAGAGTATAATTATCCTCATGATAAACTTCATAACGGCGGAGTTAGATATTTTGTTCATAAACATACTCCCCGTTTTCAGATTTTTTAAACTGTTTTAAACTGTTTTTATATTTTTGCAACATTATTTCCGATGGCAGCAAAATCACCCGAATCTTCTTCTCTAAAAGATGCAGAAAAATATCCGCCTCTCCAAACTCGCCTTCTGCCTTGCCTCTAATGCGAAGCGGATCAAAAACAGTGTACTTTAGCTCGACACTCTTCACATTAAGTGGCATAAACGACTCGGCAATGGTTGCGACTTTTATCTCTTTAAATACGACTGTATTGTAAAGCAGAAAAAAATCAAACCGCATTTTGCCAATCTCTGCACTCTCAATCCCTTTATAAAAGAGCGTAGCATCCATGACCTCAAGTTGCAACCCTCTGTCATAGAGTTTTTCATTACTAAAAACAACACTCTCTTTTTTTAAATTTTGCTCTAAAAGATAGTAGAGGTTCTCTTTTGGCAACAAATAGAGCAAAAAAAGCATAAAAACAGAGATACTTAGCAGAACAAGAGCTACTTTTTTCATAATGCAATCTCCACTTCAAGAGATGCTTTTTCTTGGTTTATCGCTTTTATCTCTAGCGCCGTTATTGCATAAGAGCCGTTGAGAAGTTTTGAGATGAAAAAATCAAGATTACTTTTTTTCATGCCTTTTGAAGATATATACATCTTTTTTGCAACAACCTTTTGCTCAAGCGAAGCATCTTTAAGAGAGGGATGTTTCAGGATTGTACCCAAAGAGCTAAGGGTTCTCTCTTTATTGTCATAGATATCCTTAAGCTTTGAGATCTCATAAGAGAGTTCTGAAGCCTTTTGAAATTCAGACTTTGCTTCATGTAGGCCGGCCTTTGCTTGAGCTATCTTCACTCCAAGCATTACCATAAAGGCGATAAGAAAAGGAGCAATGTAAAAAGGGTGAATATATCTCATAGCTGCACCTCCAAGATTGTCATAGAGTCTTTAAAATCTACTTTGTACTCTATATTTTTTATCTTTAGTGCCTCTGCAATATGCCCAAAACCACTCTCTTTAACGCCACTCAAAAGAACGCGTATGCTTCTGCCCTGATAGTTTATGGAGTCTATTTTCTCATTTGGTGCTAGTTCTAAATTTATAATTGCTCCTATTTTGCTGCGAAACTCCATCTGCTTCTCATGCAAAGCACCACGGCTGATTCATACAAAGGAATAAAAAATGCTTTATAGGGAGCATGAAAGAA
>NZ_JACUTS010000030.1 GCF_014859695.1 Sulfurimonas sp.
TCAGTTAATACTCTTCACGATTTTTAGAACTCTCTATATAGACAAGTCCGACAGAGAATAGATTTGCAATTAAAGCTCCTATTGCCAAAGCTATAGCCCACTCTAGATTTCCAACGACTTCTAGATAGATAAATGCCGGAATAAGATGCAAATCTGCTACTAAAGAGGAAGCTAAAAGTTCAGCGGAAAGGAGATTTCTCACACCAATTTTCAAAAATGTAGAGACAAGATTTAAGCTGCCCGCCACAAAGAGCGCGACAGCACTATGCTCATATAAAAAACCTGCAATTGATGTTAAACTCATCAATGAAAAAAACACGTATATTACTTTTCCCCAATCCATACCGACACCTCTGCTTAAATTAATTGGCAAGATTATACAAAAAGTATCTTAAGTAGCGACTGAAGTCTTTATATAGCCTATTTCAGAAGCAGGTTTTTTTTCATAAAGAGGTAAAAAAATGCTAAAGGTGGAACAAAAACAATACCTATTAACCAAAAGGTTTTCTGCTTCTCCTCTTTAAACTTTGCTCTGTACACAGAGATGATAGAGTAGACCCAAAAAGCTACAAACAGAAAAAATATTGAAATTGAAACATTACTCATGATAGACTCCTTTTTTGTGATAAACAATTGTAGCTTTATTAGGTAACCAAAGTGTAATGAGCTTTTAAAAAAAAGGCTTTCTGAGCAAAAGCTCAGAGAAAGGGGTGGATAGTTTACATCATGCCTGATTCAAACTGCGATCTCATTCTCTCTTTTTCCGCTTCTCTTTTTGCTTTTTCGGCAAGCTTGACGTGGTATTTTTTCACATCAAAACCAAAAAGAAGAAGTGTCGGAGAGGCAACGAAGATTGATGAGTATGTTCCTACAACAATACCCACTAAAAGAGTAAATGCAAAGGCATGAATGATCTCGCCGCCGAACATAAAGAGCGTAAATACAACAAAGAAAGTTGTAAGTGAAGTGAGTGTTGTTCTAGCCAAAGTTTTTGTGATAGAGTTGTCAATTATCTCTGAGAGTTCAACATCTCTACCCTTAACGACACCCTCACGAATCCTGTCAAATACTATTATGGTATCGTTTAGGGAGTATCCCAAAATAGTCAGAAGCGCAGCTAATACGTCAAGATTTACATCTAGTCCAACAAGAGCTATCGCTCCAAGAGCGATTGAGATGTCATGAACAAGTGCAACTATAGAAGCGACGGCAAATCTCCACTCAAATCTAAATGCCACATAGATTAAGATGCCTATAACGGCTAAAATCAGAGACATTATTCCCTTCTCTTTTAGCTCGCTACCCACTTTTGGGCCGACAATATCGACACGTCGAATCTCAAACTCTCCCGTGCCCCTAAGAGCCTCACGCGTAATATCCCCAACATCGACGACTACATCCCCAGTTGCTGTTCTCATACGGATAACAACCTCATCTTCGGAGCCAAACTCCGTTATTGAAGCGCCCTCGAAAATAGTGTTGCTCTTTAGCTTTTCTCTCATCTCATCAATAGGAGCAGCGGTGTTATACTTTACCTGAACAATCGTCCCGCCTGCAAAATCGACACCGTAGTTAAGACCTTTTGTTGCCAAGAGAACAAATGAGCCAAGCACTAAAACTATCGATAAGACCATAGCCAGCTTTGACTTGCCCATAAAATTAAAGGTTTTTGTATACTTAAAAAATTCCATAATTAACCCTTAATTCCAAACCATAAAAGGTTGTTTTTACTTTTTTGTATTCTCTTCTCTAGTATCTCATAGATTCCGTGCGTTCCAAGAATCGCCGTAAGCATTGAAGCAAGTATTCCTATGCTGATGGTAATTGCAAAACCTTTGATAGCACCCGTTCCGTAAGCGTAAAGAACGACAGCGGCTATAAGCGTCGTTATGTTTGCATCCAAAATAGCGCTCATGGCATTTGCATACCCCTCTTCTATGGCTTTATGAATAGATTTCCCCTCATGTATAAGCTCACGGATACGCTCAGAGATGATAACATTCGCATCAACCGCCATACCGACGGTCAGAACTATTCCCGCCATTCCAGGAAGGGTAAGAGTTGCCCCAAAAAGACTCATAACAGCCAAGATAATCAAGAGATTTGCAATCAAAGCGATATTTGCTATGATGCCCGCTATTCTGTAATAAACCACCATAAAGATTATAACTAATACAAATCCGCCAACAAGCGCAATTAAACTAGCTTTAATACTGTCAGCGCCCAAACTAGGTCCAACAGAGCGCTTCTCCATAAGATAGATTGGAGCCAAAAGAGAGCCTGAGCGAAGAGCGATTGCCAAATCTTTTGCTTCTAAGACGCTATAGTTTCCTGAAATCTGCCCGCTTCCGCCGCCGATACGCTCATTGATGACGGGAGCAGAGTAAACCTTGCCATCGAGAACAACAGCTAAGCGTTTTCCGACACTTCTTCCGGTAAAGTCGCCGAATATTTCAGCCCCTTCCGCATTTAGTGAAAAGCTAATCAAAGGACGATTATTTTCATCGAATCCTACATTGGCATCTGTTAGCATTGAACCGTCGAGGATTGGAATCTCACGAACCAAATGTTTGACATTCGGATTGGCTGCATCTTCTAAAATAACGTCTCCGTATGATGCTGCCTCACTTTGGCTCATACTGTAAACTCTTGCTATTCTATCCTCATCCACTGCCATGAGTTCGAGTTTTGCGGCACGAGAGATAAGCTCACGAGCACGCTGCTCCTCTTCTGTGGTTTTTATGCCGGCTAACTGGACAAGAATCTTCTCCTCGCCTTGACGAGCAACTACAGGTTCACTCAGACCAAACTGATCAAGTCTGTTTCTAATCGTCTCAATAGCTTGAGAAATTGCCTGCTGCTGAGTTTTTAAAATCTCCTCATCACTAAGGCTAAAAGAGATCTTCTCATCTACGACAACCACAATGGCACCTTCAATCTCACGAAAAAAAGATTGAATAGTTTTAACATCATCTTTGTCCAAAAGGGTGAGAGTAACGCCATCCTCATCAAAACTGAGCGTATCGATTAAGATGTCTTTTCTCTCGCTAAAGTGCTTGACGCTTGCTGCAATCGACTTAATTCTAGACTTGAGTGCCTCTTCGGTTTTTACACCAAGAAGCATATGGAGTCCGCCTTGAAGATCAAGACCTAAGGTTACTTTTTTC
Organism: Sulfurimonas sp.; assembly: GCF_014859695.1. Taxonomy (GTDB): domain Bacteria; phylum Campylobacterota; class Campylobacteria; order Campylobacterales; family Sulfurimonadaceae; genus Sulfurimonas. Next base: position 3,168 of record NZ_JACUTS010000030.1, read on the forward strand.
CCGTCTTGCATCTGAAAAAGAGAGGGTGCAGAGAAAAATATACCAAAAACTATGGCAAGAGCAAACAGGGTTATTCGATAATTAAGCTTCATCCTCATACTTTCTAGCAACGGCATCTTTTGTTGCTTTTACAATTACATCATCATTTATTTTAATACTTAAAAATTGATCTTCAACTTTATATATAGTTGCTATGATTCCACCTATTGTAACTATTTTATCGCCTTTTTTTAGAGATTCTAACATCTCTTTATGGCTTTTTGCCGCTTTTTGCTGCGGGCGAATGATTATGAAGTACATAATCGCAATTAAGATTATAAACGGGAGTAGTTGACTTATTATTTCCATGAGTATGGGTTTCCTTTGAGTAAATTGCGGCGATTATACAAGAACTATATTAATAAAAGACTGAATAGTGTTATAATTCACACCAAAAAATAGAGCGCTAAAAAATGATTAAAAAAATCCATTCCATCAGAGACAACTACAATCCCTTACTTTTTGATTTGATATGCGGAGTCATAACCTCACTTTTTTTCAGCGCTTTTCTCTATCTGGAGCACTTTGGTATAACTATAAAGTTCATAAATACCCTCTTTGGACTTTTTGCCTTGGCTCTTCTTCTGTATATCCCAAAAAGAGCCTCTTTGGTAGCCGGTTTTTTTATAGGTCTTTTATGGTTCTACTGGATTGGTTATAGCTTTAAATATAACAACGTAGGGTATATGGAACCTATAATCACTCTCCTTTTTGCGCTTGTATACATGCTCTTTTTTGGGGTTTTAGCTCTTACAAACAGTGCGGCAATAAGAGCTTTAATGCTCTTTGCTCTTAGCTTTATAGAGCCTTTTGATTTTAACTGGCTGCAGATGGAAGTTCTCTTTGTAGATAGCTATTTTGGAGTTCAAAAATACCAATTTGCCCTAATACTTGCCGCTCTCGCTGCACCCTCTTACATAAAAAAACCATACACTTATGCTCCTCTTTTACTCCTTCTGCTTAGTATAAACTTTGCTCCCCCTATCCAAAAAGAAGCACCGCTTAAGATAAAACTTGTAACAACCGACATACCGCAAGAGAAAAAGTGGCTAAGAGAGAGCCTCTCCCCCACTATTGAGCTGATTTTCAAAGAGATTAGAGCGGCTAAAAAAAATGGATATGACGTAGTCGTGTTTCCTGAATCTGTTTTTCCATTTTTTATGAACCGAGCGCCCGTCATTTTTGATGAACTAACAAAAGCCTCTAAAGATATAGCCATTGTTGCGGGAGCACTACTCAGCGAAGATGGTATGAACTACAATGTAACCTATATGTTTGATAACGGTAATTTTGAAGTGGCAAAAAAATTGGTTTTGGTTCCTTTTGGAGAGTATATTCCACTTCCAAAATTTGCACAAGATTTTATTAATGAGATCTTTTTTGGCGGCGCATCCGATTTTAAAACAGCAACTGAACCGACTGACTTTACGATTAAAGGAGTAAAGTTTAGAAATGCCATCTGCTACGAGGCTACATGTCAGGAGATTTACGAGGGAGATGTGGATTTTGTACTTGCCATGAGCAACAATGCCTGGTTTGCCCCCTCAATTGAGCCGACTCTGCAAAAACTGCTTATTAGATACTACGCTCGTAAAAACGGCGCTACAATCTATCACAGTACAAACTACAAGGGTAGTGGAATCATAAAGTAACCTTTATTCGATATAATTGCACCTTATTTTATTTTATGAGGATTTATAATGATAAATCTAAAAAATCCAAGCCTGTACAACAATCGCGAAATCTCATGGCTTCAATTTAACACAAGAGTTTTAAAACAGGCGCAGGATGAGTCACTTCCTCTTCTAGAGCGTCTTAAGTTTCTGGCAATCTATGGAACAAACCTAGATGAATTTTACATGATTAGAGTTGCCGGACTTAAAAAGCTTTTTGCCGCAGGCATTATAGTCTCTAGTGCCGATAAACTCACGCCTCTTGAACAACTTAGAGAGATAAGAAAATACCTTCATCAAGAGCAGCAGGTAGTTGAGCACTGCATGAACGGGATTTTAAAAAAACTTGAGTCTGAGGGCATCAGCATAAAGCTCTACAAAGATGTAAACCAGCACCAAAGACACTATCTAAACAGATATTTCAATGAAAATATTTACCCAGTAATCATCCCTATCGCCGTTGATGCGACACACCCTTTTCCGCACTTAAACAACCTTAGCTTCGGGCTTATCGTAAAACTACAAGACAGCGATAACACAGCTATCGAGAGATTTGGAATCATCCGCGTACCTAGAGTTTTGGAGAGATTTATAGAACTTGAATATGATATCTATGTTCCTATAGAGAGCTTGGTTGCCGAACATGTTGAGGATCTTTTTCCCGGTTACACACTTATAAAATTTGCCTCGTTTAGAGTTACTAGAAATGCCGATATAGAGATTGAAGAGGAGGAGGCAGACGACTTTTTGGAGATACTAGAAGAGGGATTAAAACTCCGCCGAAAAGGTGCTATGGTAAGACTTGAGGTCGGAAGTGACGGTGATGAGGAGATTGTAAACTTTTTCAATCGCCACACAAACGTCTACAAAGATGACATCTATAAATTTCATACTTTTTTAAACCTCTCAAGTCTTTGGCAGATAGTCTCAAACAAACATTTTGCCCATCTTTTAACAGAGCCGTTTAAACCAAAAACGCTTCCTCCGCTCGATAACAGCGAAAATATATTTACTACTTTAGAGAAGCAAGATGTTTTGCTCTACCATCCGTATGAGAGTTTCGACCCCATAGTAAAACTGATTCAAACAGCTGCAAAAGACCCTGATGTCGTTTCAATAAAGATGACGCTTTACCGATCAGGAACAGACTCGCCAATCGTTAAAGCACTTATGAGTGCGAGTGAATCAGGCAAGCAGGTAACCGTAATGGTTGAACTTAAAGCAAGATTTGATGAAGAGAACAACCTTATCTGGGCAAAGGCGCTTGAAAAATCGGGTGCACATGTTATCTACGGCATCAAGGGCTTTAAGGTACATGCAAAAGCAACGCTCATCACAAGAAGAAAAAACGGCAAACTTAAGCAGTACGCTCATTTAGGAACAGGAAACTATAACCCTGCTACCTCAAAAATATATACCGACATGAGCTATCTCACCTCAAAAGATGAGATAACAAGCGACATGACACGATTTTTTCACTTTTTGACAGGATTTAGCAAAAAAGGGAAGCTTGACGAGCTCTATATGTCACCTTCACAAATCAAACCAAAAGTTCTCTCGCTTATCCAAAATGAAGCAAGAAAAGGTGCAAACGGAGAGATTATCGCAAAACTAAACTCTCTTGTTGATGAAGATGTTATCAGAGCCCTCTACAAAGCAAGTCAAGCGGGCGTTAAAATCAATCTTATAGTTCGCGGCATCTGCTGCTTAAAAACGGGGATTGAAGGAGTAAGCGAGAACATCAGAGTTATCTCCATACTTGGAAAATATCTTGAGCACTCACGAACTTTCTACTTTAAAAACGATGAAGCAGGTGTCTATATCTCTAGTGCCGATTGGATGCCAAGAAATCTTATGAGACGCATAGAGCTCTTGACAGCGATTAAAGACAAAACAGCAAAAGAGAAGACTATCCAGATACTTAGACTTCAATGCGCGGACAATACTTTGGCGCATGAACTCCAAAGTGACGGCTCTTATAAAAAGATAAAAAATGATCGTGTAAAAAATATTAACAGCCATACTCTTTTAGAGGATTATGCAAACAAAATAGCCAAAGCTTCTCCCAAAGAGAGCGCTCCTTTGGTTCAAGAGCTTATGGCAAATATCTTTAAAGAGGAGGTGTAGCGATGCTTTACGATTTCAAAGATATGAGCCCTAAAATCGGAAAAAACAGCTGGATAGCGCCCTCTGCCGATGTCATAGGCGATGTTACCTGCGGAGAGGATTGCTCTATCTGGTTTGGAACGGTTGTGCGAGGCGATGTTCACTACATCACAATAGGCGACAGAGTAAGTATTCAAGACCTCAGCATGGTACACGTAACACACTATAAAAAAGCCGACAAAAGTGACGGACACCCGACAATCATAGGCAATGATGTGACAATAGGACACCGCGTTATGCTTCATGGATGCACCATAGAAGATGCATGTCTCATCGGCATGAGCGCAACCATTCTTGATGGCGCGGTTATTGGCAAAGAGTCAATCGTGGGGGCCGGCGCATTGGTGACAAAAAACAAAATCTTCCCGCCGCGCTCGCTCATCATGGGAAGCCCTGCAAAAGTAATCAGAGAGCTGAGTGATGAAGAGGTAGCTGAGCTCTACGCTTCTGCATCGCGCTATGTAGAGTTTAAATCTCACTACCAAAAATAGATGCCTGAGTATTTTATATTTGCAGATATCATCGGTATTACCGCTTTTACAATAAGCGGTTTTTTAATCGCCATAAAAAACAATCTTGATATACTCGGCATACTTATAGCGGCAACTCTCACAGCCTTAGGCGGGGGTATAGTGAGAGATGCAATCCTAAGCGCGCCTCCCTTTGCCTTTACATATCTGCATCCCGCTCTAACGCTAACGATTACAATCACTTTGGTATTTATCTTTAAAATCTATAAAAAAGACTCCATTGAGAGAGGATGGATATTTGTAGTAAGCGACACCATAGGGCTTGTTGCATTTAGCATTACGGGTGCGCTTATGGCGATAGATGCGCAGTTTAACTTCTTCGGTATAGTTATTCTAAGCTTCATTACCGCAGTCGGCGGCGGAGTAGCAAGAGACATCATGATAAACCAAGTCCCAGCAGTGCTTATCAGTGACTTTTACGGCTCTATAGCGGTTATTGTAGCGCTTATCTTAGGCACACTTAACATTTTTGACGCTATTAATGAGTTTAGTATCCTCACAACCGCACTCTTTAGCATAGTGCTAAGACTTTTAGCCTATAAAAGAGGGTGGCATCTGCCAAGGGTTGGTTGGTAGAAGATTTTTAAAGACTTTTTAAAACATCCTCTTTCGTAAAATAGCCTCTTAAAGGCTTTTGCAGATATGACTCATCCTTGCTTGAGACAAAAAAGAGGCTCGGGAAGGTTTGTGTGTAAAAAAGCTCTATCGGGTAGCTGTTTTCATGCTCGAAAAAGACGACAACGGCTATATATTTTCTGCTTACCTCTTTTTGCACCTCTTTGTCACTAAAGACCTCGACAAAAATCTTTTTACTCGCTGCGCACTCTTTTTTTAAGACCAAAAGCAGTAACTCTTTCTTCTGCACTTTTGCTTTAAACAACGCTGCATCAAAATCATTTTGCCACCTTATATGGTCTGAAAAAAGCGCCACCACCATTATAAACAGAGCGAAAAAAATCTTCACTTAAACTCTTTTTGCTCAGTTACAAGCTCGACAACATTTGGGTTCAAAATAACGGGAAATACTTTTCTTACGGCATCGGTAACCCACTGCGGATAGATTCTAAAGTTGAGCTTTACGCTAACATGAAGCGGATAAAGAGCTTCTTTACTCATCTCAAACTTCTCTACCCTTCTCTCTCCTGCCGGTATTCTCGTGTCACTTAGAAGCGTTTTATACTTCCAAAAAAGAAGTCCTACAGGCTTGCCCTCTTCATCCCCGAAAACCTTCTGAAAGAGTCTGCTTCCATCTTCTATATTTCCATCCTTTTTTAGTTTGCCGCTTGAGAAAACTACTCTGCTCTCTCTATCTTTGACCTCAACCTCAAGCCACAACTCTCTAAAATCAGCCACTCCTGTAGGAAGATGATGTCCGGCACCCACATTTTTTACACCTACCTCTAAAACTCCTTCTTTTATATCCATGTCAAGTTTTGCAGAGGTTCTAAGAAGCTGCAGGGTCTGCTCTTCATGCGCCTTGTCTCTGAGTCCTACCAAAAAGTGGTTTGAACCTGCAAAGTAGTGAACTTTAACGTCATCCTTGAGGACACCGCCATCAGTTGAAACACCCTTTAGTGGTGCAAATTTTCCATCTTCCAAGTAGGTCATGTGGCAATCTACACAGTTTTTATGCTTGCTCTTGTCATTTGGATTGTTAAAGGGAGACTTCTCCCACTCTTTAAAAGTAGAGACGATTTTCATACCGTTTTGCGGATGAAACTCATCATGACATGAGGCACAGTAGCGGCTCTCTTTGTAAAACTCTTTGGAGTAGCTTTTTTTATGTATATCAGGATTTGCATTGATCAGTTTTTCGCTAAACCAGCGTCCCAAATCTGAGTCACTATCTTCAAATGCGTATTTCTGCCGCTCTAGTGAGAGCGTAAAAGAAGCATTTCCTTTGCTAGAGGCTTCCGTTATCTGATGACATGTGATGCATGAAACACCCTCCTCAACCCTAAAGTTGCCATGCTCTTCAAAGTCATCAAGAAGCGTTTTCGCACCCTTTTCAAAATGCTCGTTGCTTACAAAGTTGCCATCCATTGCATGCGTTGTTTTTGGATGCCCTAAAGAAAGAGCGCTTGGATTGTGGCAGCTCATGCACCATTTGCGAAACTCCTGCCCCTCAACCTCTCCTGCAAGCGTCTCCATAACCATGTAGTACGGGTTTGAACCTGCCATATGTTTGTGGTTCGAGTTGCTCCACTGCTCAAATATCTCGCTATGACACGATTTGCACTTTGCAGAGTTGGTCCAGTCTTCGCTGTGGTAACTATTGGCTTTTTTCTCTATCTCCAAAAGTGAAAGTTCCGTGATTTTGCTGTATGAAAGAGATGGGTACGCCAATAAAATCGGAACAAGCAGAGCCATCGATTGTACATTTTGACTCTTTGCTCTTAATATATGCCATAAAAAAAGTGCTCCTAAAGCGAGTGACCCAAAGAGGTGGATATTAAAAGAGAGTATCCCAAGCATGTCTCCGCCGCGGTTACCAACCAAAAAGAGATACAAACCGCTAAAGGTAACCAAAACAAAAGCAAAAAGAAGAAGCCACCCCTCCATGCTGTTTATCTTTTTTATAAAAAAGTATCTTCGGATATGCCTATATATAAATGAGTTCATAAAAAAGAGCATTATCAAAATTGAGCCTACAATATGCAGAGGCTGAATAACTCTAAAGTTCTCCCATGATAGACCAAATAGCTCATACATAAAAATACCGCTTATAAACATCGCAAATAGAGCAATTTTTACAAAAAATCTTCTCATTTTTGCTCCTCATAATCTACTATTTCGCCCTCTAAAGTTCTCAAAAATGCCACGATTTCATCAATCTGCTCCAAAGTGGGATTAAGCCCTATTTGATGTTTGGCCATAATATTTACGGCTTCTCTTATCTTCGCAACAGCTCCATTATGAAAATAGGGCGAAGTTTTTGTAACATTTCTAAGTATGGGAACTCGAAAGAGATGCCCGTTATCTTTTCCTAAAAAGCCACCACTATTTTCAAAAGGAAATGCTCTATGGAGAGTCTCGATATCTGGCTTTATGTCGTAGAGCTGTGCGAACTCTCTTAGCGGAAATCTCTGAATACTCTGGCCACCAAAAGCTATACCGTTATGGCACCCTTTACATCCAAAACTTATAAAATTTGCTAAACCTCTCTTTGCCTCACTGCTTATAGCAGAGTTCTCACCCTCTAAAAAACGGTCATACGGCGCTCTGCTTACCAATGTTTTCACATATGTCTCTATCGCTTTTGCGGCATTTTCAAAAGATATGCCATCATCAAAAGCCTCGCTAAACATCTCGCTATACTTAGCACTCTCTTTTAGTCTTAGTTCAAGCTCTTGCGGATTCATATTCATTTTATAGTCAGCCCTAAAAGAGTTCTCGCTCTGCTCTTTAATACTGCTGACTTCACCGCTCCATGTGAAATGCTTTGCAAAACCGACGTTTAATATGCTTTGGGTATTTAAAAGATTGGGGTGCATCACTCCGGCATCGCCCTGCGCAAAAGTAAATCTATCGACTCCGCTTTGATCTTGCAGATGACAAGCCGCGCAATCGGTAATCTTTGAATCTTTTTGCGCAAGCATTGTCAGCATTGCACCTTTGTTTTTAAGATTTTTATCAAAAGAGTGACATGTAGCACAGCTTGTTGTTTTTGTTTTTGAGAGATTTGTGTCAAAAAACAGCTCCTCTCCCAATGCAATTTTTTTATGCGTCATGGGATTAGATACGTCATCTACAAGCTCCACCAACTTATCAAACGAGGCCGGAAGAGGTTTTAAGCCTTTGCTCAAAGCCAACTCTCTTAATTTCTCATCACTGTAGTTTGGAACCTTTTTGCTTGGCAATACAAATGCAATCGTAACTAAGGTACTTAGCGCAGTTATGGCGATGAGAAGAGAGTAAAAGAGCAGCTTTTTCATCTAGATACTAAACGTCTCTTTGACTTTTTGCTCAAACTCTTCATCACTAAGCTCTTTTCTCATTGGCACAAATGCCGTAGCTTCTGCGCCGACAGGAACGGCGATAGGAGCATTTTCATCTTCGATAATCATCTTGATTGCATCTGCAATAGGTTGAGGAGAAGGACCTTCATTGATAGCTTTTGCCACAATCGGCACAAAGTGGGCTACCAACTCTTTATATGGCGAGTTCTCACTTGTTGTCTGCGCATTGGCGACTAGACCTTTTTTGACAAAGTTTGTTCCAAATAGTCCCGACTGAATCGAATGCACACGTATACCAAAAGGAAGCGTCTCAAATCTAAGAGAGTCCACAATTCCCTCAACGGCATATTTTGATGCATTGTAGTGCGAGAGTAGCGGAAGTCCCATTTTGCCTAAAAATGAGCTAATATTTATGATAACGCCGCTCTTTGCTGCTCTCATGTAAGGAAGAACTTCTCTTGTCGTTTTGATAAGCCCAAATACATTTACATCAAACTGCTTGAATATTTCCTCATCAGTTCCCTCTTCAAGCGTTGCTAAAAGACCGTAACCTGCGTTGTTTACAAGAACATCAATCTTGCCCTCATTTTTAATGATGGTATCGACTGCTTTTTTAATACTATCTGTTTTTGTAACGTCTATATAAATATTTTTAAGATTGCCATCACCAAGCGGTGCGTTTTCGTCTCTCGTGCCTGCGTAAACAGTGTATCCGTTGTCTGCTAGAAACTTTGAAGAGAGTGCACCCATTCCAGATGTTGCACCCGTGATTAAAACTACTTTTGACATGATAAGACTCCTCTAATTTTTGTCATAAAGTATATGCAAAAAAGAGTAATCAATCAACCTCTCATGTCAATTTTTTTGATTAAATATAACTATTATGTTCTATAGTCCGCATTTATCTTCACATACTCATGTCCTAAATCGCATCCGTACGCTTTGAAGCTTCCCTCGCCTATGCCTAGATCACAAGAGATAGTGAACTTTTTATGCTGCATCACGACTGCGCACTTCTTCTCCATCTCTGCGTCAAAAAGGATTTCGCCTCTGTCATAAACACAAAGGGTGTCAAACGAAATTTTAAGCTTCTCTTCATAAGCCTCAACTCCGCTTGCCCCGACCGTTGAAGCTATTCTGCCCCAGTTTGGGTCTTCTCCGAATAGTGCAGTTTTTACCAAAAGCGAATCAGAGAGTGCTTTTGCCGCTATCTCAGCCTCTCTATCATCTTTCGCACCCGTTACTTTGTAAGTGACTAGTTTTGTAGCACCCTCGCCGTCACGCACCATCTCTAGAGCTAAAAAGTGCATTACTTTAAAGAGCGCCTCTTTGAAAGCCCCTCTCTCATAGGCACCGCTTCTGCCGTTTGCCAAAACCAAGACAGTGTCGTTTGTAGAGGTGTCGCCGTCTACGCTTATGGCATTAAAAGTAGTTTTTACAACCTCATCAAGCAGCTCTTGCATCTCTTCTTTTGCTACTTTTGCATCCGTTGTTATAAAGCAGAGCATCGTTGCCATGGCAGGGTTTATCATCCCTGCACCCTTTGCAATAGCTCCCATACCAAAGCTGCTTCCGTCATCCAAAATAACCCTGAGGGCGACCTCTTTTGCAAAAGTATCCGTTGTCATAATAGCTTTTGAAGCAGCTGCAGAATCTCTTTTTGTTAAATCAAAAAGCTTCATTCCATCGATTATCTTTGCTTTTGGAAGTCGCACACCGATTACGCCGGTTGAGCTCATGATAGGATTTTTGACTTCTGATGGGCAAAAAGAGAGCACCTCTTTTATATCTTCAACTCCCGCTTGACCCGTCATCGCATTTGCATTTTTGGAGTTTATGAGAACAAAATTTGTCTTAAAATTACCAATTGAGCGAAAATGTTTTATCGGTGCCGCACACATTTTGTTTGTCGTAAAAACGGATGCCACTTCACACTCATCTTCGCTATAGATAAATGCCATATCTCTAGCATAATCTTTTTTAAGCCCGGCGCTCACACCATCTGCAAAAAAACCATCACTTGCGCAGACTCCGCCTTGTGAATAAAGTATGTTATACAAATTTCAACTCCTTAGGTTTGTCTCTTCTTCTTAAGAGCTCTTTTGTAGTGTTGATACCACGTTGCGTTCCTATAACAAGGAGTTTACACTCACTAGTTATTAGGACATCACCCTTTGGCATAGTCATAAACTTTCCATCTTTTTTTGTAATACCGACTATGGAAGTATTCGTAATCTCTCTAATATGTGTCTCTTTTAGCTTTTTAAGAACTGCCCAGCTATATTTAGGCACCTCTATCTCTTCCATATCAAGCGGATTGTCGCTTGTATACAAAAACTCCTCTAAGAGGTTTTCCATGTCTGGACGTGCCGCCATGGCACTTACTCTTTGAGCCGTTAATTTAGTAGGAGAGACAACCGTATCGGCTCCGAGTTTTTTTAGCTTATCTACATCACTTGCACTTACTGCAGAAGAGATGACATAGTATGGTCTTGGAAGAGAGTGCTCTTTTTCAAAAAGTCTTACCGAGGCTATAAGGGCGATATTGTCAGATATCGTATTAGAGAGAGTAATAAGCCCTTTTGCGGAGGAGAGATGTGCTTTTAACATGGTAAGCTCCGCATGCGGTTCTGCTTTTAAATATGTCGTGTAGTTATGCTCTTCAGCCCACTGATGTATCTCTTCACGCGGATCAACGACAACAAAAGGTATATGATTTTTTCTCAGCTCCTTTGTCACTTCAAGAGTATACTCATTGTGGTAACATACGACAAAGTGCTTTTTTAGCCTTGCGATACTATACAGCATTCTTCTCTCCTTTACTATTCTTCTAAGATTCCCTTTTCCTACAACATCAACAACAATACCGATTGCAAGAGTAAATACGGTAAAACCCAAAATAATAAGGGTTACTGTAAATATCTGTCCGGCTGCTGAAAACTCACCCTCTTTTAAGGAGCCGAATCCAACCGTAGTAAAGGTATATCCGGCTTGAAAAATTGCATCCATTATGGTGTAATCTTCAATATAGATATAACCTAAAGTCCCTATAAGCATGAGCATCTGGACTAGTATTAGCGGTGTTCTAAATGGTAAAAATTGGGAATAGAGCTCACTATTGAGCGTTATGTGGGGTTTGGGAGATGACTCCCAGTGTAGAAATTTTCGAATCTTCTCTAAGAGATTCAAACTGATTTCCTGCTACTCTTAAGAGTTTTTCTTAAGTGTGCGCAACTCTCTTGCAGAGATTTTAATCTTTTGAGTTGTACCATCGTCTAAAGTGATACGTACTGTTCTAAGATTTAACAAAAAACGACGTTTAGTTCTATTTTTAGCATGAGAAACATTGTTTCCGCTCATTGGGCCTTTGCCGCTTATAGCGCATCTTCTTGCCATTTTAGCTTCCTTGTGTTAGGTTTGATTAAAGTTGCGAATTATATCAAGCCTAAACAAAACTTCTCCTTAAGTAAAAGCATGGAGTATGTATTAGAAAACAGAGCAGAAGACCCTTTTATATTTGTTTTATACGTTTATAGATAAAATAAGCAAAATTAACATTGTGCAGCGAGATTATGATAACAAAAGAGCAAGTAAATAGTTTTATAGAAAAAATTCCGCCCGAACCGAAAGTTCTAAATGAGACATTTGCACTGCTCAGAGCAGGAGAGTTATCAAAAGCCGCAAAAGTTGCAGAAAATGGCCTAGCCCTCAAGGCGTACCTGAAAAACATAGTCAATAAACCTATCTACGGGTTTAAAAATGAGGTCAGCGATATATCTCAAATATTTGGTATTCTTGGTGTCTCGCTATCGCAGCAGAATGTTTACAACTACATGATATCTCTTTTGAGTCCAAAGAAATGGATTTTATTTAAACTCAATTCGCACCTATTTTACGAACTTCAAGCAAATCTCTCAAAGAAATGGCAGATTATACTGGAGCATTTAAAAATTGAGGATAAAGAGATATATGCGGCGGTCAGTCTGCTTCCTGCAAGCATTATCGTAACCGAAGCTCTTTTTAACCAAAAGATAGCAGACGTAAATCTTTTGCGAAGCACAAAAGCACTTGATTACAACACCATTCTAGTCCGTCTTTGCGGCATTGACCTTTTTGATATCTGCTCCCAGATTGCTAAAAAATGGGAGATGAATGAGAATATCTCTAAGATAGTCCAAGCAGCATCGGGCGTAAAACCCTCAGATGATGAAAAGATAAACCTTTTGGGGAAATGGATGCATCTCCTTCTCTTTTACGAGCTCTCAAATCCGCTCTTTATTGAAGCTGGACTCAATGATTTTATTGATTTTCAAATTGAATATATCAACGATATATATGAAGAGTTTTCCTCGCTTATGGAGATTGAATGAAGGCCGTAGTTAAAGATGGTATAGCAACATTTTCCCCGCAGGGTTTTCTTGATGGCAACAATGCGGCAACTTACCTAAACATGGAAGACGTAGAGGCAACCACAAAACTCAAAGTAGATATGATCTTGGTTTCACTGAAGCGTGTTGTCTTTTTTAACCGAAACGGATTGGATATTTTTATAAAACTTTTTTCTAAAATCCGCAAAAGCAACAGTGCAACCGTCGGATTTTGCGACTATGATGAAAATAAGTATGCTGCCATCATGAGATTTTACAAAGATGACACAAACTTTTCGCTCTTTAAAACTCTTGAGATTGCTTATCTTTTCTCTTCAAGCTACAAAAATCAGAACAAAACTGTTTTGGTCCACAGCGATGACAAGTCGCAGCGCTCTGCTATCGCGATTGAACTACATGACAACGGTCACAGCCCTACAATTGCTAAATCTTTGCAAGAGTATAACGAGAAAAAGAGTGCTTTTGAATATGTCATAGATTCGACATTTTTAGGTCAGATGGGGCAAAAGGTCGCGACAAGAGTAAGCGGAAATGCTATCATCTATACCATCTCCTCATTTTTAGATGTAGAGATAAGCGACAACTTCAATATAGAGTACCATAACAACTCTCTAAATGTAGGCTTCAGACTATTTATTTTTGACGCATATAAAGTCATCAGCATGAACATACATGCGCTAAACTTCTTCTCAAAACTCTCATCTTCAGCAGCCGAATACAATGCGACGATCTGCTTTGTAGGGATGAAGTTTGATAAGACTCCAATCTCATTTAAAGAGAATATGGAAGATGCCGGAATTATTTTTTACAGACACATGGATGATATACTTCAAAACAAAGAGCTTTTAAAGGAGCTCGGGGCCTCAAGTGCTGCAAACATAAAAAACAAACGAGTCTTAAATAAAGAGACGGTGATGGAGCTTCCAAAATTTATCAATGCGGCAGCCGTTACCATAGAGATGATGACAAATTCAAAAGCGCACAAAGAGTCAGCCGCTGTTCAAAACCTAACAATAGAGAAAAAAGAGGGCAAAATTGCAAGCTCCATTGGCTACTACGGCGATATGGACGGAATGGTGGTCTTGGTTTTCCCATCCGGCATTGCGAGGAAAGCGTGTGAGCTTCTTATAGGCGAAGATACAGATGATATTGAGATGATTTTGGATACTTTGGCAGAGCTGGTCAATATTGTAGGCGGAAAGATAAAATCTCTGCTTGCAGATGAAGATATATCCGTAAATATAACTCTTCCAAGAACCTATCAAGACATAGCTAGCCTTCTAGAAGTAGTTGAGAACAGAAAAGGCGTTCAGGTAGAACTCTCTTTTAATGATGATAAATTCATATTTTTCTTAACAAGATAAAAGATACAAAATAGTACAATTTCACAATTAAAGAACTGAGCTTACATACTTTGTAGTTCTCGAAAAACTTGTTTTTCGTAGCTTCAGTGGGTTGCAGGGACTTCAGTCCCTGCCATTAAAACGGACGCGTTCGTTTTAATGCGTAACATCAGTGAAAAAAGGAAACCTAATGAAAGTAGCTCCTAGCGTTTTATCCGCTGATTTTGGCAACCTGCAAAGAGATGTCGAAGCAATTTGTGAAGCCGGCTGTGATTTTGTTCATGTAGATGTAATGGATGGTCACTTTGTTCCAAACCTGACAATCGGTCCCGTTGTTGTCTCCGCTATTGCTGCGTGCGCCACAAAACCGCTTGATATACATCTTATGGTTGAGAACAACACCTTTTTTGTTGACCTTTTTGCCCCTTTAAAACCTGAATATATATCTTTTCATATAGAAGAGGAGAAGCATCCGCACAGACTCATCCAAAAAATTCGCTCACTTGGTATAAAGCCTGCGATTGTTCTTAACCCTCACACGCTTCCCGAGTCTGTAGAGTACCTGCTAGCTGATTTGGATATGGTTCTTTTGATGAGCGTCAATCCTGGTTTTGGCGGTCAGAGTTTTATAGAGAGCGTAATTCCTAAAGCAAAAAAACTAAGTGCCATGAGAGACAGGTTAAACCCAAACTGCCTTATAGAAGTTGATGGCGGAGTAAGTGATAAAAACATTCATCTCTTAAAAGATGCGGGCGTGGATATTGTGGTTGCGGGAAGCTATGTATTTAACCACCCAAACAAAAAAGAAGCGATAGAGAGTTTAAAAGTATAATGCGTTGTAAAATTTGCGGGATTACATCTTATGAGGATGCAATGGCGGCAATAGAAGCCGGCGCAGATGCCTTAGGTTTTGTTTTTTATGAAGCCTCCCCTAGATACATCTCACCGCGCGAGGCAAAAGAGATTATAAAAAGGCTTCCTCCCTTTGTCGAGAAAGTCGCTCTTTTTGTAAACAGCGATGCACAGATTATCAACTCCTACTGCCAAGAAGCGGGAGCAACTCTGGCTCAGATTCACTTTGGGGCCCCGGATGAACTTTATGAGCAACTTTTTGTCCCATATATAAAAGTTGTTCGTGCAAAAGAAGCTAAAGATGTTTTAAAATTTAGTGATGAGTACAGACTGGTTGATGCCTACTGCGAGAGTTACGGCGGAAGCGGAGAGAGATTAAATATCGATTGGTTTGAAAATATTGACTGCTCCAAGATTATTTTAGCAGGCGGGCTAACCCCTGAGAATGTCTTGGCTCTAAAAAAATATGGCTTTTATGGCGTCGATGTAAGTAGCGGCGTTGAACTCTCTTATGGTAAAAAAGATGCTTTAAAAGTCAAAGAATTTATCAAAAATGCAAAAAAGTAACCCTACAGATGCTTAGTAACGACTTCTCTTTAGATGCAAAAAGTATCCATAAACTCTCCTCAAAAGGACTCTCTCCAAAGAGCCTTAAAGAGCAGATAGATGAAGATTTAGAATTTCTTTTAGAACTTTGGCACTCTCAAGGTTTGGAGATTTTAAAGCAGCAAGGGAGTTTCTATTTTGCTACCAAATTTATGCCACTGCATGATGCTACCTTCTGTATAGTAGACATTGAGACAAACGGTTCAAAAATAGAGAAACACCAAATAATCGAGATTGCCGCCCTAAAAATCAAAGGCAACGAAATTATCGGTACCTTTGATTCTCTTGTCAACTGTAAAGAGATAAACCCGCATATTACCGAAATTACCGGGATATCTGTCGAAGATACGAAAGATGCACCGGCTCTAAAGAATGTCATGTATGATTTTAAAAACTTTTTAGCAGACTCTGTTTTTGTTGCCCATGACGTAAAATTTGACTACAAGTTCATCTCACAAAGCATTCAAAAAGTGGGTTTGGCACCTCTTTTAAATAGAAGTTTATGTTCACTCTCTTTGGCTGAGAGAACCATTGCATCTTACAGATATGCGCTCTCCTACCTAAATGAGTCATTTAGCCTCCATCCAAGTGCAACACACCACAGAGCAATGAGCGATGTGCTTACTACATATGAACTTTTTAAACTATCGCTTGCAAATTTGGATGAGAGTATAAAAAGTGTTGAGGATATTATAAAGTTCTCGAAGGAGGGAAAAATGCTTAAAAGACCGAAGTTTGACCCCCGACTACTAGTTGAGAGTCAAAAGTAACTACTCGCTGTAAGCTCCAACGCCTACAAGTTTATTGTATCGTGTTTGCATTCTCTCTTCTTCAGAGACACTGCGAAGTTTTGCCAGCTCTTCTAAAAAGTACTCGCCAATTGCCGCAGCAGCGCCGTCTCTATCTCTATGTGCGCCGATAAGCGGCTCTGCAATAATGTCGTCTATAAGATTTAACTCTTTTAGGTCTTCGCTCGTAATCTTCATAGCATTTGTTGCCGCTTCCGCTTTTGTAGGGTCGTTCCATAAAATTGCAGAACATCCCTCAGGTGAGATAACGCTAAAGACCGAGTATCTCATCATAGCAAATTTATCTGCAACACCGATAGCAAGAGCACCGCCGCTTCCGCCCTCTCCGATTACCACAGAGATTGTCGGTGTTTTAAGTTGTGAGAGCTCAAGAAGGTTTCTAGCAATCGCTTCACTCTGATTTCTCTCCTCGGCTCCAATCCCCGGATATGCACCCGGAGTATCTATAAGCATCAGCAGAGGAAGATTAAACTTTTCGGCAAGCTTTGCTGCACGAAGAGCTTTTCTATACCCCTCAGGATGCGGCATACCAAAATTTCTTTTTATCTTGTTTTTTGTTCCGCGACCTTTTTGCTCACCGATAACCATGACTTTTTCATTTCCAATATAGCCCATGTAGCAAAGGATTGCAGCATCATCACGAAAGTGTCTATCGCCGTGTATCTCATACTTGTCTCTCATAAGCAAATTTATATAATCAAGTGCATAAGGTCTGTCCGTATGACGAGCAAGCTGAAGTTTTTGAAATGGAGAGAGATTGTTGAATATCTTTGAAACCTCTTTGTCAAGGTTCTCTTGGAGGTTCTCAAGAGCAAGCTCATCATGACGAACCTGCGCGGATATGATATCTTCTTGAATAAACTTAATCTTATACTCAAAGTCTAAATATGTTGCCAAACTAAATCCTTATACTTAGATTTTTTTGAATATTAAAACGCCGTTTGTTCCACCAAACCCAAAAGAGTTGCTCATAACAGTATTTAGTTCAGCGCGTCTAGCCTTGTTTGGAACAATGTCTAAATCGCAATTTTCATCAGGAGTTTCGTGGTTGATAGTCGGAGGAATGATTCCATCACGCATTGCCATCAAACATACAACAGCCTCTATACCGCCTGCAGCGCCTAAGCAGTGACCGATTTGCCCTTTTATAGAACTCATCGGAGGACAGTTTTCTTTGCCACCAAGAAGATCTTTAACTGCAGCCGTCTCATTTTTATCATTTATCGGAGTACTTGTTCCGTGTGCGTTAACGTAGTCAAGCTTAGGTTCGCCAGCCATTTTATAAGCTGCTTTCATAGCGCGCGTTGGACCATCAAGACTCGGTGTCGTAATATGGCTGGCATCTCCGCTTTCGCCAAAACCTATTATCTCGCCATATATATGCGCACCCCTTGCCACTGCATCTTCATACACTTCTAAAATAAGTGCTGCCGCACCCTCTCCCATAACAAAACCGTCACGGTCTGCATCAAAAGGACGAGAAGCTTTTTTAGGATCATCATTTCTTGTTGAGAGTGCTTTCATTGAAGCAAAGCCGCCGACGCCTGCACCCGTTATTGCGCACTCTGCAGAGACAACCAACATTTTGTCTGCTCCGCCGCACATAATTGTCTTTACTGCTTCACTTATTGCGTGAGTTCCAGCAGCACATGCCGTAACGCTTGAGAGATTTGGACCTTTTGTTCCATGTGCGATAGAGACAAAGCCGCCAAGCATATTTACAAGAGCACCCGGGATAAAAAACGGGCTTATTCTTTTTGGACCTTTTGTCTCAATAATAATTGAATTTTTTTCTATAGAGGGAAGACCACCGATACCAGAACCAGCGCTTATGCCGAATCTATCCATGTCTGTGTCTTCAGGTATGCTAGCTTCTGCCATCGCCTCTTGTGCAGCTTTTAATCCAAGATGGATAAATCTATCGGCTTTTTTAACCTCTTTGGCTTCCATAACCGTCGATGGATCAAAATCTTTTACCTCGCCTGCAATTTTTACGCTGTAATTTTCTGGATCAAATAGAGTGATAGTGTCAATTCCGCATTCGCCCTCACATATAGCTTTAAAAGAACTCTCTTTATCATTTCCAACTGCATTTATCATGCCCAAACCAGTAACTACAACTCTTTTCATTAAAATCTCCGTAAAAAAATATAAAATACTTTTTAAAAGCCAGAAATTACGCTGACCACTAAAAAACATTTCCTACCGAGAGCCCTCGGTAGATTTTTAGACGATTATTTGCTTTCTATGTAGTTAACAACGTCTTTTACAGTTTGAATTTTTTCTGCTTCGTCATCAGGGATTTCGATATCGAACTTCTCTTCAAGTGCCATTACTAATTCAACAACATCAAGGCTATCAGCACCTAAATCTTCAACAAACTTCGCGTCTTCTTTTACTTCATCAGCGTTAACGCCTAATTGCTCAACTACTACTTCTCTAATATCATCTAAAAGTGCCATTCTAGCTCCTATGTTTTATGTTTAAAATTTCGTAATTGTATCATATTTATCTTAAATAAACTAGGTATCTAAAGATAAAAAATAGGGCTTTTCAAAGCCTTTTGATTTTAGTGCAAATTTTTTTATAGTAGTTCAACACTCTTGCTTTTGCTTCTTTGTGGACAATATTGAGAGTTGAATAATCCTCTCTATATTTGCACTTTATTTTGAGCTTAAAAGGCTTGAACGAAGTGCGAGCTCTTTTGGGTAAGGCTCTAAAAATGTCTGCCCTAATAGATAGGCAATTTTATGCTTTTTTGCATAGAGTTTTATAGTGCTAAGAGGAACGATGATGGGAACTATCTTTTTTGCATACTCTTCTATCTGTTCATGAAGCGCCTTTTTTTCAACTCCGCTTAGCTCGTTTTTAAAAAAACCGCTCATGTGTTCAAGTACGTTTCTATTTCTTTTTATAGAACTTTTTTGTGCGATTGCAACTTTAAAGTTCTGTTCGTAGTTTGCAAAGAGCGTACCAAAAGTGAGGTTTTCATGATTGCCTACAATATTGCCAAGCACTCTGTAGAGCTTCTCATCTTTTGCCTGAAGCAAAAACTTGTTTCTTATGTGAAAATCAACCAATATTTTCATAGTCGGTTTGTTCTCTTTTAACTTCTCTATCGCATCATACGCAAAAAGCTGCATAATAAAATTTTCTCTCAGCCACGCATCTTGAAGCCTCCCCTCCTCTTCCATCGGCAAAAGAGGAAATTTTTCTCTACAAACGCTCGCAAAAACACCGTCGGTTTTTGAGCCTGCAAAGCCGTTCTCAAGATATGCCACAGTACTTCCAAGACCGCAACTTGGAGAGCGGGATTTAAATATAATGCCGCCCAGCTTCTCGTCTGCTATTCTATGAACTTCCTCATAAGATTTCTCAAGAAGTTTTTGCGTCAAATCGCTTCCGTCTTTGTTTGAGACAACAGCAATATTGTCATCTCTGTTTACAAGTTTTACAGATGGTCTTGGGATGCCAAAAGCTATGGCTTCGGGGCAAAATGGAACAAAAGAGGCGTAACAACCAAGCTCATCAGTCACGAACCTGTCATGTTTATGTACGCCGTCAAATCGAACCTTCTCGCCGAGCAAACACCCAGACACTGCTATTTTCATCACTTGTTCCTTTTTTGGCTTACGCCATGTTCATGCCGCCGTTAACCTTCAGTGTCTCGCCCGTTATGTAACTTGAGTGGTCTGAGAGTAAAAATGCCGTTGCCTCTGCTATTTCAGCAGGATTTCCAAAACGACCCATCGGGATTTTAGAGGTAAAACTCTCTTTTATCTCATCACTTAAAACATCAGTCATCTC
The DNA here is from genome assembly GCF_014859695.1 of Sulfurimonas sp. GTDB lineage: Bacteria > Campylobacterota > Campylobacteria > Campylobacterales > Sulfurimonadaceae > Sulfurimonas. The sequence goes on from NZ_JACUTS010000030.1 coordinate 23,340, forward strand.
TGTTGCGATAAAGCCCGGAGTAATCGTGTTGTAGCGGATACCGCTAGTTGCTGATTCAAGTGCAAAACTCTTTGTCATTGCAATCACTCCGCCCTTGCTTGCAGAGTAGTTAGTTTGTCCTGCATTACCAGTTTCGCCAACTATTGAAGCGATATTTACAACCGAGCCAAACTTCTTCTTTCTCATAACTTTCATGGCTTCACGACAACCCACAAAACATGAGAGAAGATTTGCATTTATAACCGACATAAAATCTTCGCTCTTCATTCTAAGGGAGAGTTTGTCGTTTGTAATTCCGGCATTGTTTACAAGATACGATAGTTCGCCATCACAATCAACGATAGTTTTAATTGCATCTACAAACGCATTCTCATCGCTCACGTCAAAACCGATAACTGCCGCGCTTCCGCCTGCCGCCTCTATGGCATCTTTTATAGCATCGGCTTCTGCCGCACCGCTTCTGTAGTTAATCCAAACTTTAAGTCCGTATGTTGCCAAAACCTTCGCAATCTCTGCACCGATACCTCTGCTTGAACCCGTTACTAAAACATTTTTTCCGCTAAATTTCAT